>PULR01000032.1 GCA_003551005.1 Mollicutes bacterium | reverse complement strand
TAGAGGTTGCTTTTGATGGTATCGTGGAGGATGAAAGGAGGCGTGTCGTCCTCGACGTAGGGCCTCGCGGAGGAGGGGTGGTCGAGGTAGAGCTTGAAGAATGTGACGTCGTCCCAGGCGGGCTGCTGGTCGTTGATCTGGTCGCTGAAGGCCGGGGCGACGGTGAGGTTGAACGTCTCTTCGATGGCGCCGAGGATGTCCGCTTCGTCCTTGATGGCTGCGAACGTGTCGGCATCAAGGGTTCTGGGGTCCGCGCGGAACTGCTGGATGTGGCGCTTTACGTCATCACTGCCATACATCGTCGGCAGCTGTTCCTCAGTGGGCGGGGTGGTGGAAGGGATGCCTTCGACCCTGGGTGGACGGTAGTCATCCCGTGCATCGCAGTCGATCCAGTAGAACCATTCGGGATAGTCGCGGATGAAGGTGCTATCGAGGCCGTTCGTCCGCGGAATGAAGTCGATGAGGACCCGGATGCCGAGTGCGTGGGCGGCGTCGACAAGTGCGGCGAACTCTTCCTCGATGGTGAAGGCCTCCCCCGTCAGGGTCTCCTTGAGAGACGGATCGAGGGCGAAGAAATCGATGGCGCTGTAGGGACTGCCGGGGTCGCCTTTGCTTTGGCGGCGGCTGTGTTTCATGATGGGCAGAAGATACAGCGCGTCGATGCCCATCCGTCTGAGATGAGGCAGCAGGGCGATCATCTTGATGAAAGTCCCCGTTTCCTTGTGGCCGTGCACGTTGGTGTGTTCGATGTAGCCGCTGCGATCGGCGTCGAACGCGGCCGAGGTCCGCACAAGGCTGCTGTAGATGATGGATTGTCGCAGCCACTCTCCGTCGCTTTGATTGTTTTGTATTTTAGATAAGGAGAGGCCGGGCACGCTGTCCTTCCTGAGGGAGCGCACCAATTGATAGAAATAATCGTAGGGGTTGGTCAGCATCTCTCCGGTAGGCGTATGGGTGATCTTCGCCTCGGGTGGTTGGGAGAAGATATCCGGAATCGCCCAGATCAGACGTTCGTCACGGTTTCTCTCGAAGTATCGCTCCAGTTTGAGCAACGGACTGTCCATGGCGCAATCTTCCTTTCTATATTATCAAGTTGAAAATGCCGGTCCATCACCATTATACAGGAAAGCGCGTGCTTTCGAAACTCGAAAGCCATGAAGTAAACGTTTACGGGCGGGGGGTAACGCTGTAAAAAAAGGGCTGCACTTGTTATAATCAATATGGGAGTGATTACGATGAAAAAACCGGTAGCATTGATTATCATGGACGGCTGGGGTCTTGCCGATCCCGGCGAAGGGAACGCTGTCCATCTTGCCGACACACCGAATGTGGATAGGCTCACGGCACAATATCCATCGACTACTCTACAGGCATCCGGCATGGCGGTCGGTCTGCCCGATGGTCAGATGGGCAACTCCGAAGTCGGCCATATGAACCTCGGCGCCGGCCGTGTCGTCTATCAGTCGCTGACCACGATTCACAAGGCGATCGACGATGGCAGCTTCTATGAGAATCCGGAGTATCAGGCGGCGCTCGACCATGTCAATCAGAACGAATCAAAACTGCACATCATGGGATTGCTCAGCGATGGCGGCGTCCATTCACACATCAACCATTTCAAGGCGATGCTCGATATGGCCAGGCGCAAGGGCGTCAAGCGCACCTATGTACACGCCTTCCTCGACGGAAGGGATGTGCCGCCCGCTTCCGCCACGAAATACGTCCGGGAGTTAGAGGATTACATCCAGCAGATCGGACACGGAACCATCGCCAGCGTGCACGGACGTTATTACGCGATGGATCGTGACAAGAACTGGGACCGCATCCGCAAGGCCTATGACGTTCTCACCGAAGCCGACGGCAGACGTGCACGCACAGCCGTTGAAGGCATTGAAGCCTCCTATGAAGAAGGCGTCAACGACGAATTCGTCGTCCCCTTCAGCGTGGATGCCGAAGGGACTGTCGATGAAGACGACGCCGTCGTGTTCATGAATTTCCGTCCCGATCGGGCAATCCAGATGTCCACAGCCTTGACGAACCCTGACGAGAGCGGTCTCGAGAACCCGAAATGCTTCGAGAACCTGCATTTCGTGTGTACGATGCACTACTCCGAGAAGGTCAGAGGCAGCATCGCCTTCAGCCTCGAGACGCTGGATGGGCTTTTCGGGGATGTCGTCAGCGCCGCCGGACTCAATCAGCTGCGCATCGCCGAGACCGAGAAGTATGCACACGTCACGTTCTTCTTCGATGGTGGCAAGGATCGGGAGATCAAGAACTCCAAGCGCGTGCTCATCGATTCCCCGAAAGTCGCGACTTACGACATGCAGCCCGAGATGAGCGCACCCGAAGTCACCCGCAAAGTGCTCGAGGAACTCGACTCCGATGTCCACGACGCCATCATCCTCAACTATGCGAACGGCGACATGGTCGGTCACACCGGCGACATCGACGCGGCAATCAAAGCTGTCGAGGCCACCGACGAGGGTGTCGGAAAGGTTGTCGAGAAAGTTCTCGAAAAAGGCGGCGTGGCGATGGTCACGGCCGACCATGGAAACGCCGAGAAGATGCTGGATGTACAAGGAGGCGTGCACACGGCGCACACCGGCAGCCCGGTCCCCTTCATTCTTACCGACAAGGGTCGGACGCTCCGCGAGGGCGGCATTCTTGGCGACATCGCCCCTACGATGCTCGAGTATCTGGCCGTGGATCAACCGGCCGCGATGACCGGCGAAAGTCTCCTCAAGAAATAAGACGTGGGTGCAATTTGTTGCAAAAGCCACGTGTCGTCACAAAAAATAAGCAATAAGCACCGACCATACAACCAATCCAAGAAGGAGAGATGTTTCCATGCCCTACATCAGCGAAATCTATGCACGTGAAGTCCTTGATTCCCGCGGCAATCCGACCGTCGAAGTCGAGGTGACCACCGACTCTGGCGCCTTCGGGCGCGCCCTCGTCCCCAGCGGCGCTTCCACAGGCGAACACGAGGCGGTTGAACTGCGGGACGGCGACAAAGGCCGCTACGTCGGAAAAGGCGTCACGAAAGCTGTCCAGAACGTCAATGAAGTCATCGCCCCTGAATTGATCGGCATCGACGTGACCGAACAGGCGCTGATCGACAACATCATGATCGAGCTTGATGGCACCAAGAACAAAGGCAAGCTCGGTGCGAATGCCATCCTCGGCGTCTCGATGGCCGTCGCCCGCGCCGCGGCCGAGCATGTCGAGCTTCCGCTGTATCAGTATCTCGGCGGTTTCTCCGCACGTGAACTGCCCACTCCGATGATGAACATCCTCAATGGCGGTTCGCACGCCGATAACAACGTCGATTTCCAGGAGTTCATGATCATGCCCGTCAAGGCCGATTCATTCAAGGAGGCCCTGCGCATGGGTGCCGAGACCTTCCACGCCCTCAAGGGTGTCTTGAAGGCCAAGGGCTACAACACCGCCGTCGGTGATGAAGGCGGCTTCGCCCCCGACCTCAAGTCCAACGAAGAAGCGATCGAGGTCATCATGGAATCCATCAAGAAGGCCGGCTACACACCCGGTGAGGACATCGTCCTCTCGATGGACGTCGCCTCGAGCGAATTCTACGATGCCGATAAGGGCGTCTATGTCCTGGCCGGCGAAGGCGGCCGCGAAGTCAGCGCCAGCGAGCTGGCGGACATCTACCTCAAGCTGCTCGAGAAATACCCCATCGTCTCCATCGAGGACGGCCTTGACGAAAACGACTGGGACGGCTGGAAGACCCTGACCGACAAGCTCGGCGACAAGCTGCAGCTCGTCGGCGACGACCTGCTCGTCACCAACACCGAGAAGCTTCAGTATGCGATCGACAACAATATCGCCAACAGCATCCTCGTCAAAGTCAACCAGATCGGCACGCTCAGTGAAACGTTCGAAGCGGTCGAGATGGCCAAGCGCGCGGGCTACACGGCCGTCATCAGCCACCGCAGCGGCGAGACCGAGGATTCGACGATCGCCGATATCGCCGTGGCGACCAACGCCGGCCAGATCAAGACCGGCTCGCTCTCGCGCACCGACCGCACGGCCAAATACAACCAGCTGCTCCGGATCGAGGACAGCCTCGGCGAGACCGCCATCTTCAAAGGGCTTGACGCGCTTTACAACTTGAAATGAACTTCCAAGCCCCCGCTGTAGGCGGGGGCTTTTTTTGTAGGGGGTTATTGCACGACACCGCAATGGAATTGCAAGTCGGCGAAAGCCGACGCAGCCGTGTGTTTTCACTTCAAAAAAACGCCGTATCCGCCAAATGCCTCATGAAGGTTTTGAGAAAATTTGCTGTTATCTTGTAATTTTCAGAAAACGTTTACGGGTGAAGGGTTTCGCTCAATCGGACATTGACGCGTTGTGAAAGGTATTCTAAAATGCAATATAGAAAACCTACACTTCAAAAAAGAGGAGGATTTTTACTGTATGAAGAAAGTGTTGTTTTCACTAGTCGCGCTGACTTTTGTGTTTGTCCTGGCAGCGTGCCCGGCAGATGACCCGGACGCTCCGGGTGACATCGACGACCCGGACATCGACCCGGACGATGACGACGTCCTGTTCGTCGGCACCATGGAATTCAGCGGCGAATTCATCAACTGGGGTGGCGCCTCGGCTTATGACATCCAGATTCAGGACCTGATCAACGGCTACAGCACCGTCTCGACCGACAAGGATGGCGAATT
>PULR01000033.1 GCA_003551005.1 Mollicutes bacterium | reverse complement strand
TGCTTGTTTTTTTCGCTCTTCACGGACGCTCGATCGTCCGCTCCGGTTCGTGTGAACCGTCCACGAACTGAGTATAGCTGTCGTAGTGATCATCCGTGAAGTAGATCGTGCCCTCGTTGTTGAAGACGAGCCGTTCGATACCACGAAGGCGACCCCCGTCGAACTGGATGTCCGCTGTCTTCCACCATTCGAATTCCTCGCCCTCATCCAGAGTTTCATCACGGTTGGAGAAAGACTTGTAGCCGAGGCTTTTGAAAGGTTCCTCAGTCTGATCGCGGATTTGGTCCTCGGTCCATTCGGTCTCCTCAAATTCCGCGTAGGGGATGTAGTTCGGAGGCAGTTCGCCGTATTCGTGCAGATAAAGCGCGACGCTCATCGGCGTGGTGTAGGCTTGCCCTTCTTCGATGTCGGCCTGCTCGGCGAACGCATCGAAGCCGTCCACATCCTCTGCCTCCTCGAAGACCGCGACGAGCGTCCGGTTTCGACTGGCTTCAAAGGTGTAGCTTTCCCTGGCGGTCAAAGTCGCCTGGGAGGATGTCTCGCGCCAATGCGAGAACGCATAGACATCGTTGTAGGATTCAATCGAGACCGTGGTCGATTCGCCCGGTTCGACTTCAAAAGAGGGTTCGATGGTGTATTCAAGGGGGATATTCGCCTCGACCTCGATGGTATAGGTCTCGCTTGTCTCCTCGTTACAGGCGGCGAGGGTGAGAACGAGGGTGAAAAGGGTCAGGGCAATCATGCGTTTCATCGTGTCCACTCCTTGGCTTGTATTTTTCATGCCTTGCAGAACGCTATATCATACCACAAGTCATTTACCGCAACAAGCCTTTCCAGTTTGTCGCTATCTAGAGTCGATCGAAGTCCTCATCATCGTCGAGCCGTTCCATCTCATGTTCATAGATCCGATGGCAGCGCTCAAGCACGTCGCATACCGTATAAGTACCATCGTCGTTGCAGGATTCGACTTCTCCATAGAAATCAAGAAAGGGCACATAGACGGTATCGCCAACCTCGAAACGGCCGGCCGACTTTTGATGCAGGCTCTGGACCGCCTCCGCATCGGTGGCGTCGGGATCGATCGAGGAACGGTACACATCCAGGTAAAGGGCCCAAAGCTTTTCATATTCGGCCTGCAGATTTGCCTCCCGCTGTTTGCGGATTGAAGGACGCAGCGAATGGATGCCCGGCGCATACAACCGCTCGACGACCTCATCAAGCGCCGCATCTAGCCGCTCGGCATCCATCTCTTCAAGGTCCGCGCCGCGGATTTCCAAAAAGAGGTCAATTTCCTCCACGATGTTCTTGATGTGGTTGTGCCGGGTCGCAAAAGCGAATCCCAGAACGAAAATCGCAGCGGCGAGCGCGACAAGCAATGGCACCATGGCGGACGCTCCTTTGGTATGCTCAGGGATTATCCTCATTGTACCACATCGAAAGCAACCCCTACCAGCGGACGATTGCAACACCCGGACATCTGTGGTACGATAGCCACAACCAGCAGCAGAGGAGATGAGAAAGATGCTCAAACGCGTGACGATGTTGATTGCCATCGCCACATTCACTTTGACTCTGAACGCTTGTGGGTTCTTCGGCGATGCCATCGATGAGGCCATCGAGGAACTCGACTATCTCGACGGATCCATCGAGTCGGCACCGGAGCTTCCCGAGGAAGTCAACGGCGTCGAGGTCGAGTGGTCCTCGAGTGATTCCTTCACCCTGCATCCCGATGGATTCTTCAATCCGCCCGCGCCCGGCCGTGAAGCGAAGCTTGTCGAACTCGAAGCGACTCTCGATGACGGCGCCACGACACGCGAGGAAACCTTTGAAGCCGAAGTCCGCCCCCGCGGGGAGACGACGCTTGAAGAGGCGACCACCCTGCCTTTCGAGAATCTGGCCAACGAGTTCACTCCCGAGGATGGCGACCTCGACCTCTACTATCCAGAGGACGGCGGCACGCCGTACGTGGAGGCCGTGGAGACCCTCGAACTCCTTGAAGGCGCCATCCGGACCGAATCGCTGGAGATCGATGCCGAAGCGGATACCTTGAACGTCGTCTACGAAGAAGAATACGACGAGGACTCACCTTATGAAGATGTCCGCTTCGAACTGACCCTGGATGCAGCGGATGATACCCTCTCGCTGAATCGTTTCGGCTTTTTCGGCGCCATCGCCGAAGAGACGGAGACCGACTTCGGCGAAGGGCTCGAGACGATCGATTATGAAGAAGAGCGTGAAGACGGCGTGGAGATCGACCTCGGAAAATACCGCCTGGACATGCGAAGCGAGGAAGAGGGCTTCCTCCTTCCCTTCAATCTTGCGAACCTGCTCTTCAGCGGCGGCATGTACGATCTCTACTACAACGGCGAGGCCATCTACGGCATCGACACCTATCAGATCATGGACGATGAAGGCCTCGCACCCCTCTACGACTCCCCATACGACGGCGAGGAGCTCCCGACTGAGATCCGCAGGGACACCGTCAACCACCTCGCGCTGACGTTCGACCATTTCTATGGCTTGCAGGAGGATTTAGACATCGAGGCTTACACGGAGTATCTTGTGGATTTCATCCCCGGCCTCGATGGTGAAGCAAAGACCCATTACGACACGCTGCACGAATATGCCTTGTCCAAGGACGACCCCCACACCTCCTTCGTCATGGGCGGCCCCTACCAGAGCACCTATCAGCCTCCCGAGCTGACCCTGCAGGACCTCGGCGAGCGGACCCGCGCGTTCAACGAACGACTCGGCGGCCTGCAGGTGCACTGCATGGGCATGCCCGATTCCGAGACCACCGAGAACGTCGGGTTTCTCCGTTTCGATGGGTTCGATGAAGACACCCCGGATCTCGTGGAGGAGTATCTGGACGATTTTGAGGATGAAGGCGTCGACGCCGTCGTGCTCGATCTGACCTGCAACACGGGCGGTGTGATGGGCGCCGTGTATCAGATCCTCGGGTTCATGACCGATGAGCCCATCCAGTCCCATAGCATCAACCGGGGGGATGGGGCCAAGACGACAACCACCTACACCTCGGAGAATGAAGCCTATGACTTTGAGTGGTACATCGCAACGTCCGCCGGCACCTACAGCGCCGGCAACTACCTGGCCGCCAACGCCCAGGATGCGAACCTCGCCACCGTCATCGGGGAAGCGAGCCAGGGCGGCGCGGCGAGCGTGACGACCAACATCACACCCAGCGGCGGGGTGCTCGTGATGAGCAGCGACAGCCTGCTCGCCGACAGCAACCATAACTCGCTCGAGATGGGCATCGAACCGGACATTTCTCTTCCCCCGGCCGAGCTGGACCAGACCATGCCTTTCGTCGATGCCATCGCCGAAGACCTTGAATGACGCATCATCCAAGCGCCGTGCCGACGGCGCTTTTTTCATGCACGCGTCCCGCAACAATCAAACTTCGTTCTGTATTAGAATGATAGGTGAAAGGGGGTCTTCCCATGACTATCCGGACCTTCCTCACCGCCAGCCGGCTGCCGGCGCAGCTTTTCATCTTTCCTTCCATCCTGCTCGGCCACGCCCTGCATGTCCATTTCCAGGGCGGTGTCCACACGCCCACGGTCGCGCTCACGCTCGCAGCGGGATTCGCCCTGCATCTGTTCATCGTCTTCGCCAACGACGTGGCCGATGCGGAGAGCGATCGCCAGAATCACACGCCGACCCCTTTCTCCGGAGGGTCGAGGGTGCTAATCGAAGGACACGCAGACGAAAAAGCCTTGAAGATCGCCGCCGGAGCCGCCGGGACCGCGGCGCTGGCCATCGGCCTGATCATCACCCTGATGGCGGCATCCCCTCTGCCGCTGATCGCCGTCCTGATTGGCATGGGGCTTTTGCAGGCCTATAGCTTCTCTCCCGTACGACTCTCCTACCGGGGCTTCGGCGAGACGCTGCAAGTCGCAGGGGTGGGAATCGTGCTGCCTCTTTTCGCGTTCCTCTCGCAGGGGAATCCCTTATCCACAATTCCGCCGCTGCCGATTGTAGCCCTGCTGCCCGCGCAGTTCGCGCTCGCGATGGCGACCGCGCTGCCGGACGAGCCTGCGGACCGCCGGACTCAAAAGCGCACGAGCGCCGTCATTCTCGGCGTGCGCACCGCAAAGTTCATGATACCGGCGCTGCTGCTGATCGGCGGCCTCTTCATCGGACAGATCAATGGGTCCGTCCTTGCCAACCTGTGGCCTTTCATCTTCCTGCCGGCCGCTGCGGTCGCGATCGGCGCCTGTCTGCCCTTGCGGGCAGGTTCGCGGGCGATGGTGGCCTTTGTTGGCATGAGCATCCTGGCGGTCACGCTGCAGGTGCTTTCCACGGCCTGGTCGTTCTATGTCCTCTGATTGCTTTTCTCCTGACCATATATACGTTGAATGATCCACGTTCACGCACGCCCTGGCGTTTCTCTCGCTCGGCGTGCGTGTTATACTGAAGAGGAAGACGAGCTGATGCGATCCTGAACGCCTGCGGCGGAAAGGGGGGAAGCTATGCGACGGCTGCTGTTGCTTTTGACGCTGCTGGCGGCGGCGTTTCTTCTCTTCGCACTGTTTGGGACCCCCGGTCACGAGCGCCATCGTTCGCTTGAAGTCGTCGACCTCACGAGGGAATACTCGCTGGGGAAGAATCGCATCGAACGCTTCAGCGAGACTTTTTATGATGTTCCCTACGTTGAAGTGGACGCGTTTTTCAACCTGGTCGGCCCCGCCCTGAGAGAGACGTTCGAACACTCCCGGGAGGAAGGCGCGTTGTCTGTCACGCATGGAAAGGACCCGACGCACGAGATCCGCATCGACTTTGAAGACGGCTGGCTCGAGGCGAGCTCCATAGAGGCCTTCCTCACGATCAATCGGCCGATGGCGACCGATTTCGGCGAACGGCTGGAAACCCTCTCACGAGAACGCGAGGAGGGTGAACCCATCACGGCGGATCTTACCGCCTATGGCTTTGAGTTCCCGGAACAAGCGGACGACGTCTATGTCCCCCTGCATCTGGCGAACCTCCTGTTCACCGGCTCGACCTTCGCCCTTCACTACGACGGCGAACGAATCTATGGCATCGACAGCCACCAGCTTGGTGATGAGGAGATTCTTGAGACCCTCCACGATTCTGAATTGAACCCCCGCACCCTCCCCCGGGAGATTGCACAAGCTTCAAGCGGATTCCTGGCGTTCGCCTTTCATCACTTCTACGGCCTAAAGGAACAAACCGACGCGATGGGACGCCTGGAAAGGCTTCGCGAGCGGCTTGAGAGTCCGGACCGCTTTCACGAGCAGGCCCTCTATGAATGGCTCTACGGTCTCGACGACCCGCACAATACCGTCGTCATGAACAGCAGCTACGCACGCGAGCCCGCCCCCTCCGTCCGCGCCGAATGGCTCGGCCCCCGCTACCAAGGGTTGCTTGAACGCCTCGAGGCGCCTCCCTGCGAGAACACCGCCGCTTATGAAACGCAGGGGGAGTGGGCGCGCATCCGTTTCGACGGCTTCTCGCTCGCGACGCCGACGTTTGTTGAGAACCGTCTGGAAAAAGCCGCGGATGCAGGAGTTGAACAGGTCATCCTGGATCTCAGCTGCAACACCGGCGGTGTGCGCGGACCGATGAAGGAGACGCTCGGCCTGCTCGGCGAAGGGCCGTTCACCCACCACGAACAGACGACCGACGGGGTGGAACACTCGGAGACCTTCCGGGTCGAACGCGAACCCTTCGACATGACGTTCTACATCCTGACTTCCCGGGCGACCTACAGCGCCGCGAACCAGTTCGCCCATCTGGCCGATGCCCACGACCTTGCCACCCTGGTCGGCGAAACCAGTGGCGGCGGCGCCGCCTCGACGCTCCCGCTGTTCACCCCCGCCGGCAACATCCTCAGAATCAGCGGGCCCAGATACACAACGGATGCGCAGGGCCGCAGCCTGGAATCCGGGGTTCCGCCGGCAATCCCCTTCGACGTCGGCCGATGCGGTGAACTCGACGCACTTATCGACGCCCTTGAGTGAAACTTGCACCCCCACGGTTGCATCCGCCTCTCTCCCGTGCTAAAATCAAGTTGAACAAAGCCCGATGGGCACATTGAAGGAGGAAAGGCCGATGCGGAAAACCCTGGGAATTTTGCTGCTCGCGGTGCTGGCGCTCGCCACGGCGGCGTGTACCGATGAGCATCCGATGGAAGAGGATGGCGACCCGCTCGAGGACCTGATCGCGGAGCAGGAGGTCGAAGGCGGCATGCAGATGGATCTCATCCGATCGAACCTCGGCGAGGACATCGAATGGGAGTCCGACGATGAGAGCCTCATTGATCCGGAGACCGGTGATGTCGCTGAAGTTGTCGAAGTGGAGACTGTGACATTGACCGCGCGCCTCGTCGACAATCCGGACGAATACGTCACCTACGAAATCACCATCATGCCTCCGGATGACGACCTGGAATAATCCAGAGCCACAAGAAAAGGGACATCTCATGATGTCCCTTTTCTTGTGCATCAGCCGTAGCGTTTCTTGCGTTCTTGCTTCTTCGCTTTGCGCGCTTGGCGCCGATCTTTTTTCGTCGGCTCGCGTTCGGCCTCGCGGCGCGCCTTGGATTCTTTGCGCGCAGCTTCTTCCGCTTCGCGGCGCTGTTTTTCATCCTTGGTCCGCTCGTAGTTGTGTGCGGCACGGCTGTCCTCAAGCAAGGCTTTTAGCAATTCACGGTTCGCCTCAAGACTCGTTTGCACGCGGTCGAATCGTTCGGCGAGCCGTCTTTCGAACTCGTAGAGGTTCATCGCCTCTTTTACACTCTCAGCGCGGCGGACTTCGAATAAACGGATCAACGACGGGATGGCATCGATATAATCGGGGTGTACAAGCTCCTTTTCTTTGATGTAGGCGCGCTTGCGGTGGATCTCCCGCTTCTGTTCCTTGATCTTCGCTTCGAACACCTCAAGACGGCCGTCGAGAATCTCCTGGTAGTCGCCGATCTTGGCTTTACTGTCGTTGTAGGCTTCGGCGAGTTGTTCCTTGTGGCGCCGATAGGCACGCTTGAGGCGTCTGCGTACGATCCCCCCGCCATAGGCCCGGAAGGCTTTCGGCAGGAAATAGACGGCAACGGCCAGCAGCAACGCATAGAACACACCCAGGCCGACCTGGTGCGGCAGGTCGTCGAAGAAGGGACCGTAGCCGTAGACATCGAATGCATCCAGGAGATAGAGAACACCGATCGGCCACGCGAGCCACACCGCCAGACTCAGCAGCACATACAGCAGCCGGACACTCTCCTTTAAAAGGCTCTTGCGAGCGTTGGCCTCGATGGAGTTTCTGAGGGCGCCGTAGGGGAAATGGGGAAATTTCGGGTCGAAGGTGACGGAACGGACCCTCTCGGCCCGCTCGCGAAGCGAAGCCACGGACGTCTTGAGGTCCTCGATGGCCTCGACCGTCCGCTTGAGCTCCAACAGTCCCTGATAATCCCGGTTCTGCTCCAACAACGGTATCAACCTCCACAGGGCATCCTAAATTCATTATACCATGTTGAGAAGGTTTGTCATGGCTTTTTCCAAAAGCCGACGAGCCTCGGATTTGTCGTTTCACTTGAGGATCCGGCGGACGAGGCGCTCCTTTTTCCCGGTGTAGGGGGGATAGACGATGGGCGGGTCGATGCGGGTGGACTTCTTGATGTAGGGCTTCATGTGCGAGAAGGTCTCGAAGGAGTGCCTGCCGTGATAGACGCCGATGCCGCTTCTGCCCACGCCCCCGAAGGGAAGATGGGGATTCGCGACCTGCATCACCGTATCATTGATGGCGCCGGTGCCGAAAGACAGGCTATTGAAGACACGCTCGGTGTGACGCTTCGATTCGCTGAAATGATACAGGGCGAGCGGTCTGGGCAGTTGTTGGAGCTTTCCGATTGCTTCATCAAGCGACTTGAAGCTCAAGACGGGAAGGACGGGACCGAAGATTTCTTCTTGCATGATGGCATCGTCGAAGTCGACACCATCGACAATAGTCGGCGAGAGATAGCGCGCCTTCGGGTTGCGATGGTTGCCGTAGACCACTTTCTTTTCATCAATCAAGGACGTGATACGTTCGTAGTGGCGGTCGTTGATGATGCGCCCGAACGTCTCGGACCGGCTTCCATAAAAGGCATTGAAGGTATCTTTGAGTCGTTTGATGAATTCCTCGCGAATGGATGATTCGACATAGACGTAATCCGGAGCGATGCAGGTCTGACCGGCGTTCAAGCCTTTTCCGAAAGCGATCCGACGGGCCGCAATCTCCAGACGGGCCGTCGAATCAACGATGGCCGGGCTCTTTCCGCCGAGTTCAAGCGTGACCGGCGTCAAGCGTTTCGCCGCCGCTTCATAGACAATCTGGCCGACGCGCGGACTGCCGGTGAAGAAGATGTGGTCGTATGTCTGCTCGAGCAGTCGCTGCATCGTCTCCTTCCCGCCGGTGACGATGTGGACGTGGCGTTCGTCGAAGGTTTCTTGAATCAGGCGTTTGAGCAGTTTCTCCATGGCCTTGGGAAACTCGCTGGGTTTCAAGACCACGGTGTTCCCCGCCGCCAAGGCGCCGATCAAAGGTTCAATCGACAAATGAAAAGGATAGTTGTAAGGCCCGACAATCAACACCACGCCCAGAGGTTCGGGGCGGATGCGGCTTTTGGTGAATCCGTGGTGCAAGGGAGTGCGGACGCGTCGCTCCTTCATCCATCGTTTCAGCTTACGCTTCGCGCGGCGCAACGAGTGCAGCGTGATACCGATCTCGGTCGCATAGGCCTCGAAAGCGGATTTGTTCAAATCCTCCTTGAGCGCCGCCTCGATTTCCTCCTGATTGTCCGTGATCATGCGTTCGAGCGCCTCGAGGCGCTCCTGACGGAATGCGCGGGGTTTCGTGTGACCCTCGTTGAAGAACGTTCGCTGCTTATTGATCATCGATTCCATGGTCATCACCTCTATGGTCAGTATATCACGTACCGGCACGTGAAAGAGAAAGGGACGCATGTTGCGCCCCTTTGGCATCACGGCCGGATGATGAACGTGAACTCTTCAAGTGTCTGATCTTCTTGCAGCCCTTCGCCGTCGTTGAGGTCGTAGCTCGCCTCGATGGCCAGCCGGTAGTGTCCGTCGGATTCGTAGGCGTCCTCGAAGACATATTCGCCGCCGGTGTTCTCAAGATCAAGGTCGACGGCATCGACTTCGGAATCTCCGTCATCGACATCGTAGAGCACGAGGCGCATGTCGTCCTCGACGAACACATTATCGACATCGTCGATGTCGCTCAGTTCGACGACGACATCCCCACCCTCGACGCTCCATTGCAGGATATCGGGGACGGGAAGTGTCTTGGCGTCGGTCGCGACGGATGTCTCAAGCAGCTCATGCGTCTCATAATCCCCGTCTCCATTGGCATCGACCTCGCCACTCAGCGTGAAGGTATAGGCATAATCGCTCAGCAGTTCGAAAAAGCGCATACGGCTGCCATCCTCGACCGACTCCGTATAGAGGGTGTCGCCATCGGCGTCGAGGAATTCCAGCGTCAACGAGTCGGGATCGACGTTGTCGTAACGGTCATCAAGGTCAAGGGTGGCGAAGATCGAGACGGTCGTGGTCTCGACATCCGTGAGCGTCACCTCCGGCATGCCGTCGGGAGCGTCGACATCCATCGAGGCAAGCGTGTAGGTCACCAGATCTCCGCCATCCTGATAGTCGATGGTCGCTTCAATGCGCAGCGTATAGGTTGCATCGGGTTCGAGTCCTTCGATGGTGGCGCCGCCTCCCTCGATCACGGTCTCGCTTTCATTCCCTGCTTCATCGACGGCGACAAGGGTGAAGGATTCGCCGGTATTATCCGGGTCGTCGACATCGATGGAGACATCGAAACCCCCGAGCTGAGGCTCGACGTCGGCAATCTCGACCGTGGGAAGCGAACGTGCGAGAGTTGCGGCATCCAGCGTGGCGAGTTTGTAGGATGTAATCGCATTGTTCTCATTGTTAACGTTGTTCTCGTTATTGCCGGCTTTCCAGAGTAGCTGGACTTCGTAGTCGCGATCGCTAAACAAATCCTCGAAGGTAGTAGTGAACCGGAAATCGTCAGGTTCAAAGGTATCCACGACGTTCTGTTCGTCATCGACATCGACAATTCTGAATTCAAGGTTGGCAGGGTCGATGTTGTCTTGGCCATCCTCGAGATCCACATAGAACTCCAGACTGTCGACTGTCGCCTCAAGCAGCTCCATCTCGACTTCAGGGAAGCCTTCAGTGGTGAGGGTCTCCTCGGCGAGGGTTTCGGTCTGGATGGGGCGGTCGTCGGCGCGTCGGTACTGTGCGTTCAGCTCCACGGTGTAAGTGCTGTCGGCCTCGATTGGCGCTCCCAGAGTGCTTTCATCGAGCGTCACCGTGCCCTCGGGGTTATCGAGCGTCTTGTGACCGATGTGTTCATCGCCTTTAAACACATCCAGGGTGAGACCGTCTTCTATCAGGGCGTCGTCGTTATCATGGACAATATACTTAACGCTCAGGCTGTGCTGCAGACCGGGCCCGGAGGCGTCGATGCTTTCAAAGGTTCCCTCCGGAGCCTTGTCTATGAGCGTGCCGCGTGCGGAGGCTTGGTCGATGCGTTCGTATCCCGCATCGGGGTCGTAATCTCCATCCCGCAAATCGTAGTCGATGGAGAGCTTGACGGTATAGCTTCGGTCGCTGAAGACATCGATATCCTCGAAGGCGTGTTCCCCGCCTGCTTCAAGCTCCATGGAATCGATTTCTTCGAAGCTTTCGCCGTCGTCCTCATAAAGATAGGCTCTCAGACCCATGAGCGTATCATCGGTATCGCTCAGGCTGACCTCATATTCGACGGTGGTCTGCGTGAGGGTGACATTCGATACAGACGCTTCCGGCGGCGTGTTGGCGTCCGTGCGGGCCGTCAGTTCATGCAGCGTGTAGCGGGTGGGCGCGTCAGAGCCGTCCTCGATGTGCACATCCCCTTTGATCAGCAGCTTGATCTCCTGATCCGCGAGGAAACCTTCGACATCCAGGGTCGTGTCTTTGCTATCAAGCTTGACGACCTTGAGCGGATCCGCCTCGGTCCCGTGCTCCTCGAAGGCATCGGCATCGAAGAAATAGGCCGCGGCCGAGCCTTCCTCGATGGCGTCTTCGAGAGCCGTCCAGTCAATGTGGAATTGCAGGCTGTCTTCACTCGCATCCTGTGGTGTGACCTCGATTTCGGCAAGATCCGGCTCGAGGGTGGTGAAAGTGCTCGAGGCGAGTTCTTCTTCAAGACGTTCTCCGGTGAGGTCGTTGAGGTCGTAGTCGGCAACAATCTCGAGGGTGTATTCGGTGTTGACATACAACCCATCGAGATGAATGGCTTCAAGGTCGTCCGGGTCGAGCACGATGGTCTCTTCGAGTGTCCCCTCTTGAAGCAGCCGTGCCTTGAGACCATCCTCAAGGAGGACCGAATCGGCATCCGTGAAATCCACATCGAAAGCGGCGTCCGTCTCACCTGCCTCGAGATTGATGATTTCAGCGGTCGGTGCCGCATTTGTCTGCGTGGTGATCTCGTCGCTTTCAAAGAAGCGCACTTCCTCGCGCAGTCCCTCCTCGTCGGAGAGTTCGTAGTCGCCATAGATATAGAGGGTGTAGGTGTGGTCGCTGTAGAGGCCTTCAAAGGAACCCATGCCGGTCTCGAGGTCCCGGCTTTCCACCAGCCCGTCGGCATCGTGCAGCTCGACGCGACCTTCTTGAAGCACGCCATCGAGATCATCGACGTCGACGAAGAACTCGATCGTATCGGTCGTGGCAGCGATATCCTGAAGGGATGCCTCGGGTTCGTCCTCGAGGATGTTGAGCTTGTATTCGTTGCCTTCCTCGATGGACAGCGTCCCGACACCGCCTTCGTGAAGATACTCTATCTCATCAAGTGTGTAGCTCTGCTCGCCGGGGATGCTTCCGACGCGCAGTTCGAAGACAATGTGGTCGTTTTCGCTTTCATCCTCGAACGCGCTGGCGCGGAAGGTCCGATTGTGCATGCGGACCAGATTGATATCCAGATCGGAGGGGTTGTCGAGGAAAATCTCCACCTCAAGGGTCTCGTTCTTCTCGACCGTATAGGGGGCGAGCTCGTTATCATCATCGAGCGGGCTGCGTCCGTTGATTTCTAGACGGTCGAAGGTGGGGTCCTCGATCTCCTCCTCGGGATCATCATCGCAGGCGAAAAGCACCAACGGCAAAGAAAAAAGTAAGATAATGAGGGCATATTTCCGCATTCGGGGATCACTCCTCGCAGAACTCTTGATTATGCTTTATTCTACCACAGCCGCGCCCGCGCAACAACGCATGGCTCATTCATCGTTCACGCCGCGTTTCAGCACGTCCTTGCCGTAGTGTCTGTTGATGCTCTTGAGGACACGCTCGAGCGTCCCTTCGTCCTTCTCTTCCGCGGATGCTTCGAAAATGTCGAGCTGGCGGACGAGCCCGCTTTGCGAGGTGAGCTTCGAAGTGCTCACCCCGAGCAGGTGAACGGCCTCCGTCCCGTGAAGCTCCTCGAAGAGGCGTTCGACCTCCTCGAAGAGTTCGTAGAAATGGTTGGTATGCTGCTCGAGCGTGACGCTGCGCGAACGGTTCTCATAGTCGCTGGTCCTTAGCTGGACGGTGAGGGTCCTCGCGGCCAGCTCATGCTCCTTGAGGCGTTCGCTGACGCGTCGGGTGAGACTCTTCAGGGCCTCGAGCATCTCGTCGTGTTCATGAAGGAACCCTTCATAGGTCTTGGACTTGCCGATGCTTTGGTGACGGTCCTTGCGGGCGGGGTCGATGCGACGGTCATCCTCGCCGCGGGCCTTGTTCATGAACGGCTCCGTCTGGTTGCCGAGGAACTTGCGCAGCTTCTCGACCTCGGGGAATGTCGCCAGGTCGCCGATGGTGTCGATGCCGATCAGCCGCAGGTTGGGGACGGTCTTCGACCCGATGCCGTGCAGCCGGTCGATCGGCAGCGGCCAGAGCTTCTCCTGTACGTCGCGTTTGCGGAGGATGGTGATGCCGAAGGGCTTCTTCAGATCCGAAGCCATCTTGGCGAGGAAGGGGTTCGGGCCGATGCCGACGCTGACGGGGAGGCGGTGGCGGCTCCAAAGCTCGTCCTGCATCCGCTTGGCAAGTGTCTTGGGATGCTGGTCCTCAAGGTCGTCGGTCATGTCAAGATACGCCTCGTCGATGGAGGCCGGCTCGAGCTGCTCGGTATATTGGGAAAGGTAGTCGAAGAAGGTCTCGCTGTATTCGTTGTACAAGGCGAAATCCACGGGAACGATTTTCAACTCCGGACACAGACGCTTGGCCTCGGAGACAGGCATGGCACTGTTCACGCCGTATTTGCGGGCTTCGTAGTTCGCCGTCGTCAAAATACCCCGCTCGCTCGAGGGGCCGATGCCGAGGGGCCTGCCCCTCAAGGAGGGATCGCGGGCCTCTTCGCAGCTAGCGAAGAAAGCGTTGAGGTCGACATGAAAGATCACTCGATATTTCTGCATGGTCTGAACTTTCCTTTTTCGTCTTTTTGCGGTATAATGGCAACCGCGGAATGCACGGAACCTTAATGAAGAGGTGAATACACATGCCTGAAAGCAAGCATCGCAAGAAGAAACCGAAACCCGAGGAGGAGACGATCTACGTCAACCCCCTCAAGAAAACGTGGGGCAAGGTCGTGGTCATCATCCTCGTCGTCGCGTTCGTCCTCGGATTAGTCGCCACCACCATCGTCATCATGTATCAGGCGGCATTCAGCTGAGAACGGGAAGAAAAAGCGCCTTCGGCGCTTTTTTTATTTGAGCAGTTCACGGGCGCTTTTCAGGGCGCTCTCGGTGATCTCCTCTGAAGAGATCATCGCGGCGAGCTCGTGCACGCGGCCCTCTTCATCGAGCGTCTCGAGACGGGCCTGTGTGCGACCTTCAAAGGCGCGCTTGTGGATGCGATAGTGCGTATCGGCGAGGGCGGCCACCTGCGGGAGATGGGTGATCGCCAGCACCTGCATGTCCTCGCTGATGCCTTTCATCTTCTTTGCGACCTGCGAGGCCACGTAACCGCTGACACCGGTGTCGATTTCATCGAAGACCATCAGGTTCAGCGCTTCTTGTCGAATCAGGAGTGTCTTGAGCGCAAGCATGATCCGCGAGAGCTCCCCGCCCGAGGCGACGTGCTTCAAAGGTTTCGGTGTCTCCCCGCGGTTCGTCGTCAATCGGAAATCGACCCGGTCAAGACCGCTCTCGCCCAACGCGTGGGAATCCTCGAAATGCTCCGGTTCACGACGCTCGAGAGCGATGGTGAAGGAAGCCTCCTTGAGCTCAAGGTCGGAAAGTTCCTGCTCCATGGCATCCTCGATACGCTCGGCGGTCCGCCGGCGCAGATCGCTCAAGGCCTGAGCGGCCTCATAGGCCTCCTCGAAAGCGTGTGTTGCCTGCGTCTTCGCCTCTTCGAGGCGTTCATCATAATCGGAAGCCGCGGCGAGTTCCTCCTCGATTTCCGACCGGCGCGCAATGAGCGCTTCGATGGACATGCCGTACTTGCGTTTGAGGGTCTCGAGCGTATGTTTCCGGGTTTCGAGGCGTTCCAGTTCGTCGGGGTCGAAATCGAGCGCGTTCAATTGTTCATAGAGCGCCGTCCGGATGTCGTCGAGCTCGAAATAGGCGCTCTCGAGCCGTTCGCGGAACGAGGAGAAGTTTTCGTCGTGACGCTCGGCCTCCTCGAGAGAACGTGCGGCTTCAAAGACCTGTTCGGGCGCTTCGTGTTCAAAAGCAGCCTCGTAGGCTCCTTTCACCGCGTGGAAGATGGTATCGAAGTTCCGCAGGGTCTTCAGACGCTGTTCAATGGTCTCCTCTTCGCCCGCCTCGAGGTTGTGGGAATCGATATCCTCGGCTTGATGGCGCAGGAAATCAAGATTCTCCATCGTCTCCTGTCGCTTCCTGGCGAGTTCGCGATAGGCATGCAGGGCCTTCAGGTATTGTGCGCGACGGTTCCGATAATCGGCGAGCGCATCCGCAATCGCCTCGTCATAATGGTCCAGAAGCGAGAGATAGGTCTCTGGGTTGATCAGACGCTTGGTGTCATGCTGGGTGTGGATGTCGGCAAGGCGGTCGGTCAGACGCCGCAAAGACTGCACCGTCAAGGGGACATCGTTGACCTTGACCGTGCTGCCGCGCTTGATGCTGATCCGCCGACGGATGATCAGTTCGTCCTCATGCGGGACCTCCAGCGTGTCGAGATATTCCTTCACCGCTTCGTTGAGCGGAGCGAAGATGCCGCTGACTTCGGCTTCGCTCTCGCCGCTGCGCACGACGTCGGTATCCGCCCGGTCGCCAAGCAGAAGCCCGATTGCATCGATCAGCAGACTCTTGCCGGCGCCGGTCTCCCCGGTGAGAACATTCATCCCCTTATCGAAGGCGACCTCGATATTCTCGATGATGGCGATGTTTTTGACGTTCAGCTGCTTGAGCATGCTCGCCCTCCTATCGGTCGAAGAGTTTCCGGATCAAAAATTCGCTGCCGGCGTGTCCCACGCCGAAGTGAACGAGGAACTCCCGATTTCTTCGCGGGTCCTTTCTCGGGGACTCGATAGCGTCGCGGATCGCCACGCCGTCCGCCTCGAGCGCGTGAAGATATGCCAGCACGGCACGACGCAGTTTTTTCGAATCACGGATAACGCCTTTTCTGGGCGTCGTGTCGGTCTCGAACTGGGGCTTGAGCAGCACCACGCCCTCAAGATGCGCCTTGGCAAGCGCGACGACGATGGGTCGGCTGGAGGTGAAGCTGACATCGACAGTCGCAACATCGAAGGCGGCATAGAGTGAAGAATCGAGGTCATGGAAGTTGGTGCTTTCAAGCGATTCTACGCGGGGGTCGCTTCTGAGCTTCTCGTGCAGCTGGTCGGTGCCCGTGTCGACGGCGAGGACCGCTTTGGCACCATGCTGGAGCAGACAGTCGGTGAAACCGCCGGTCGAGCTGCCCACATCGATCGCGGTTTTTCCCGAAACGTCCATCTTGAAGGCGTTCAAGGCGGTTTCAAGCTTGACGCCGCCGAAGGCGAGGTAGCGTTCCTCGGAAAGCAGTTCGATCGACGCCTCCTCGCCGACATCGTAGGCCGGCTTGCGAATGATGCGTCCGGAGACCCGGACGCGCCCTTCTTTGATCGCTCGTCTGGCCTTCTCCCGGGAAGCGAACTTTCCGAGGGCCTGCAGGCGTCTATCAAGCCGCATCGATCAACGCTTCCACGGTGTCGGCGACACTCTTCGCATCCAGTCCGTAGCGCCGCAGTAACGTATTGCGGGAACCGTGCTCCACGTAAGTGTCGGTGAATCCCAGCCGGACAATCCGCGGGGCGGGGCGCTCAAGGAAATAATCCGCGACGGCGCTGCCGAATCCTCCCTGCAGGGTGGATTCTTCATGAACGACAAGCGGCACCTCGGGGTCGATCGTCGAGAGGGTCTTCTCATCAAGCGGCTTGAGATAGCGCGCATTCAACAAGCGCACATCGAGTCCTCTGTGGGCGAAGATTTCCGAGAGCTCCTCGACGATGGTCCCGAAGGCGATCACCGTGGCGTCGCGTCCCTGACGCTCTTCCATCCATCCCGGGGGATAGCTCTCCTGGGTGTTCACCACATCGGCGCTGTATTCGCAGGTCTCCTTCGAATAACGGACGAGAAAGGGTCCATCACAATGGTCGAAGGCATAATTCATGATACGCACGAACTCCTCAGGGTTCTTCGGATGCGCGATGGTCAGATTCGGAATGTGCAGCGTCATGGGCAGGTCGTAGATGCCCTGATGGGTATCGCCGTCCGCGCCGACAAGCCCGCTGCGGTCGACGCCGATCACGACAGGGGCGCCGTGGCGGGCCACATCATGCAGGAGCTGGTCATATGCACGTTGCAGGAAGGTCGAATAGACCGTGAGAAAAACATCGACGCCCTGCATCGCGAGCGAGCCGGCCATGGTCAGCGCGGTCGCCTCGGCGATGCCCGTATCAATCAGACGGTCGGGATGTTTCTCTTTAAAATCCATCAGCTTCGACCCCGGCACCATCGCCGGCGTCACGACGTAGGCGTCTTTCCCGGAATCAAGCCGGTTCAGCATGTAATCCGCGGCGAGATTGCTATAGGTGAGGCCGCCCGTTTTCAATCGTCCGTTCGCTTTTTCAAACCCGGAGACACCGTGCCAAACACCCTGCTTATCCTTTTCGGCGGGCGTGTAGCCCTTGCCCTTGACGGTGCGCACATGGATGACGGTCGGACGGTCGTTACGCTTGGCGACCTCGAAGGCCTTGAAGAGCTGCTTGAAATCGTGTCCGTCAATCGGACCGAAATAGTCGTAGCCGACGGATTCGAAATATGTATAACCGGTGAGGAACCCTTTCACCCGTCGTTCGATGCGGGAGGTAAAGTTGCGAAAGCGGTTCGGCACCAGACTGCGCGCCCGACGGCGGATGCGCCGGTACCCCCGGCGCATGCGGACGTTCGTCAGCAACTTCGAAAGCATGCCCACGTTCTCGCCGATGCTCATTTCATTATCGTTGAGGACGATGATCGGCTGATGTTGTGGATAATGGCCGAGGAAGTTCAACGCCTCAAGCGCGACGCCGCTTTGCAGCGCCCCATCACCGATGATGGCGACGACGTGTCCGATATCCGCATGCCCCTTCGCAAACAACATGCCCGCCGAGGCGGCCACCGACGTCGAGGAATGGCCGGCCTCATACACATCGTGCTCGCTCTCGGCGCGCTTGAGGAAACCCGAGAGTCCATCCGTCTTGCGGAGCGTGTCGAACTGCTCGGCGCGCCCGGTCAGAATCTTGTGCACATATCCCTGGTGCCCGACATCGAAAACCAGCTTGTCATGCGGGGAATCGAAGTGCTTATGCAAAGCGATCGTCAGCTCGACGACGCCGAGGTTGCTTGAAAAATGCCCGCCGGTGCCGGCGAGCGTGTCGATGAGGAACCGGCGTATATCCTCGGCCAGCGCCTCGCATTCCGAGACGCCGTACTCCTTGAGGAACCCGGGGGCTTTTATATCCTTGACGTCCACAGGATCACTCCCCTTCGGTTTCAGCGTCGTCCGTCTCGAAATCGGACTCCTCGCCGTCCTCCATCTTCTTCGTCAGCGCCTTCTCGGCACGGTCGAGAAGCTTGTGGGCGTGCTTGGAGAGCTTGACGCCCTCCTCATATTTTTTGACGGCCTCTTCAAGCGGCAGTTCACCGCTCTCAAGCTCCTTCACGAGCGTTTCGAGTTTCTTCAATGTTTCTTCAAAGGTTTCTTCAGCCATGGATCATCGCTCCTTCTTGTCGGTGGCTTCGGCGTCGACGACGCCGTCGTCGAATTCAACGGAAAAGGCTTCCTTAAGACGCAGGTCGGCAGCTCGCTTGATGAGTCTTCCGTCCTGGTGCACGAGCGCATAACCTTTCTTCATGATGCCCTTCGGGCTCAGGTGCTTGATCTGGCCGTCAAGGTTGGTGAGCGCGTCGCGTTTCTTCGAAAGCAGCTGTTGCTGCGCCCGTAGCAGGCGTCTGGTGAAATCCTCGGTGCGAATACGGTCCTGCTTGAGCTGTTTATCGGGACGCAGCGCCGAGAGGCGACGCCGGAGGTTCTCGAGTCGCAGCGAGAACGGCTCGAGGATGCGCATCGGATCCTGCAGGACGTAGCGTCCTTTCAGATCCTCGAGCCGGCGCTTTGCTAGGCGGAGCTGCCTCTCGAGCGCCTCCTCGATGCGTCCGGTGTATTTCGCCACCTCGCGCAGGAGGGCGCGCCGGTCGGGGACAGCCATCTCCGCCGCCGCCGAGGGGGTGGGCGCACGCTTGTCGGCGACGAAGTCGGCGATCGTGAAGTCGGTCTCGTGGCCGACGGCGCTGATGATGGGGGTCGTGGATTGGAAGATGGCCTGGGCGACAACCTCCTCGTTGAAGGCCCACAGATCCTCGATGCTGCCGCCGCCGCGGCCGACGATGATGGTGTCGGTGTCTTCAAGGGCATCGGCCCTTCGCAGGTTGTCGACGATTTCGCCCGCCGCGCGCTCGCCCTGGACTGTCGTCGGATAGACGAGCACCTTCACCAGCGGATAGCGGCGGTTAATGACGTTGAGGATGTCGCGCACCGCGGCGCCGGTCGCGCTGGTGAGCACGGCAATCTGACGGGGGTATTCGGGGATGGGGCGTTTCTTGTCCTCGGCGAAGTACCCTTCCTTCTCAAGACGGTCTTTGAGCTCGAGATAGCGCCGGTAGAGGGCACCGAGACCGGTCTCTTCGATGCGTTCGACATAGATCTGATAGCTGCCCGCGACCTTGAAGATGCTGACGTAGCCGCGGACCAGGACGGTGGATCCGTCCTTCGGGGGTGTGCGCACCTTCTGCGCCCGGCTTCTGAACATCACGGCGCGGATCGAGGCGTGGTCGTCCTTCAGCGTGAAATAGAAATGGCCCCGGACATTCTGCTTGAAGTTCGAGACCTCGCCCTCGAGAAAGACATCCCGGAGATGCTGGTCGTTTTCGAATTTGTACTTGATGTAATCAGTGAGCGCGGAGACGGTCAACGGTCGCTGTTCGCTCATGCTATCACGCTTTCCGCAATGTGTTCTTGACGTTCTCGAGCACGCGGTTGTTGAAGGCGACGTGCTTGTTGTCCCCTTCATCCGAGAGGCTGCGGGTCAGCTTGAGCGCCTCGTCGATGATGACCTCCACGGGCGTATCCGTCTCGGAGAGCTCGAAGACGGCGAGGCGGAGGATGGCACGATCGACATAGTTGAGACGCTTTAGCCGGTAGTTGAACAAGTGGGACTCGAGAATCTCATCAAGGCTTTCAATCATGGAGACAAGCCGGCGGAGGATGTCGTCCTCGAAGACATGCTCCTGCGGTTCGTATTGGAAGGACCCGTGGATGTCCATCGCATAAAGCAGCTCGACAAGCTTTTTTCGCTGCTCGTGTCTGGTGGTTCGTGTCGTGTTTTCAGACATGCCGGGACCTCCCTTCAATCATTAAAAGTCTACCATAAATTGTGCCAAAGAGAAAGGAAAAGCGGACCACCGAAGCCGCCAGGCACGTGCCGTATGAGCTTTCAGATCTCGAGGGTCTCCTCGCGGAAAGGCTCGTGGGTGGCGGCGTCGTACCATCTGGCGACAACGCCGTCCTCGATGAAATGTAGAAGCAGATAGCTATCGGGGGTGTCCGGGCTGCGGCTTTTCGATGCGGAACCCGGGTTGAGGATGTAGCGGCCGGCGACTTCGGCCATCGTCGGGGCGTGGGTGTGTCCATGGAGGGCGAGGACGGCCTCCTCCTGGAGCATCCGCCCATAAAGCTGTTGATAGGTGTGCTTGATGCGGTGCTTGTGTCCGTGCGTGAGCAGCGTCCGCCTGCCGTCAAGCTTTAGGACATGTTCATACGTGAAGCCGCTGTCGAAAGGATAGTTGCCTTTGATGGCGATGACGTCGTGCTTTTCGAGCAGTCGTCGCTTCAGCTCCGAATCGCCGAGACTGATGATGGTGTCCGCTTCGCGGTTGGCTTCGAGGATGTCGAGGAAACATTGCTTGTCTCCGTGGATATCGCTGATAATCAGTGCCTGCATGAGAAATTCCCCTTTTCTGGTTTTCTCAGCTTCGGGGCCGCACGTCGAGTTCGACGTTTCCGTCCTTGAGCTCGACGATGCGGTCCGCCTTCTCGGCGACCTTGCGGTCGTGGGTGATGACGATGAAGGTCGTGTGGAACCGCTTGTTGATGTCGCGCAGAAGGTTGTAGATTTTGTCGGTGGTGTCGGTATCGAGCGCGCCGGTGGGTTCATCGGCAAGGATGATCTCTGGGCGGTTGATGAGCGCCCGGGCGATGGCGACGCGCTGCTGCTGTCCGCCCGACATGTCCATGGCCTTGTTGTGCTGCACGTCCTCAAGGCCGATGAACTCGATGATTTCCTGTGCGTATTGTCGCGCATCGGCGTCGGCTTTGCCATCGCGGATGCGCCTGGGCATGAGAATGTTCTCAAGCGCTGTGAATTCGGGCAGGAGATAGTGATGCTGGAAGATGAAGCCGATGGTTTCGTTGCGCAGGGCGGCCAGTTGCTTTTTCGAAAGCTTGTCGGCGCGGCGCCCGAGGATGCTGACGTGTCCCTCGCTCGGCGCATCGAGCGTGCCGATGATGTTGAGCAGGGTGCTTTTGCCGCTGCCGCTCTGGCCGATGATGGCGTTGAACGATTGTCTTTCGAACGTCAGGTTGATACCATGAAGCACCTCGGTCTTCACGGTGACGCCGTAGGTCTTGCGGATATCCGTAAGTTCAAGGGCATGTTCAGCCATTGCGGATCACCTCGATGACGGACAGTCTGGAACTGCGGCGGGCGGGAATGACGCTGGCGATGAGGCTCGCGACAATGGCCACCATGGCCGAGAACGTGACGAACAGAGGGTCGAGGGCGATCGGCACGATCGGATCGCCGGCCTGGTCGGTGGCCAGCTGCTCGAAAACAACCAGCAGCCCGATGCCGATGGAGACGCCGAGAATGGCGCCGATCACACCAAGCAGCAGCCCCTGCGCGAGGAAGATGGCGCTGGCGCGCCGGTCCGTGATGCCCATCGCCTTGAGGATGCCGAGCTGTCTGGATTTCTGCAGAACGGTGATGGCGAGCACGCTGGAGATACCAAGCACGACACTGATGATGACGAAGAGCTGAATCATGGCGCTGGAGATGCTTTGTCCTTCGAGGCCGCTCAGAAGGTCTTCGTTGGCGGACTGCCATTCGCTGATGCGAAGGTCCGGATAGGCAACGGCAAGCTCGGAAGCCAGCTCATCGGAGCGGAACACATCGCGCAGCTGCATCTCATAAGCGGAGATCCCCTCGGTGTCGAGAAAGGCCTTGGCCCCCTCAAGCGTCGTCAGGGCCCACGTCTCGTTGAGGTCGGCGACGCCCATGTCGACGGTGCCGACGACTTCGAAATCGTCGCTCTCCTGCGGTGGCTGGAGAAAACCGGCCTCATCCCCCAGGGACAAACCGGTGTTATCAAAAAGTTCAACGCCGAGGACGGTCTCGTTCGGCTCCTTTGGAAGCCGTCCGTCGACGAGCCGTTCTTCGAAATCGTAGATTCCCGCCGCTTCTTCATAGTCGAAGCCGCGGATGACAATCTGTTCCTCCGCTTCTTCATACTTGAGAAAGGCGGAATCCTCAAGCACGCGGTTGAAGGCGGTGATATCAGGGTCGAAGTCCTTGAGCGCCTCGAGCCGTCCCGGGTCGTCGTCCATCAACTCGCCGCGTTCCTCGGCGCGGATGGTCACCTGGGAGCTGTTGCCGATGGTCGAATCGATCAGATCGTCCTGAAGGCCCTGTATCAAGGACCCGATGAACACCTGGACGCTGACGCCGATGCCGATGCCCACCGCGATGAGCACGGTCTGCAGCTTTGAATCCAGGAGGAAGCGAAGGCCGATGCGAAAAGGGAGCATCACACATCCTCCTCCCTTGCGAGCGCCACCACGTCCTCATAATGCTCGACGATGCGGGCGAGCCGGTTCGTAATCCTGGTCTCGTGTAGCGAGAAACCTCGTCCGGCACCCACAAGCGCAAGGTCGGGATAATGGCGTTCCACGTGGTTGATGATCTTGTTCACTTCGAATAAATGATACGCATTGGAGACGCTGATGGCAAGATAGTCGGGCTTCAGGACGCGCAGCGCGCCGTCGATGGTCTCCAACGGGGTGTTGGCGCCGATGTAGGTGGTCTGGAACCCTTCGAGCTCGAAGAAATGGGTGCCGATCACAGCCCCGAGTTCATGGTATTCATCCTTCGGACAGACAACCAGTACGTGCCGGCCGTTGTCTTCACGACGCTTCTGTTTCAAGACGTAGGGATAGCTGGTCTCGATCAGGGTCCGGGTGATCGAGGTGATCTGATGCTCGAGCCAGACACACTCGAAATCGTCCTCCTCGCAATAGATGCCGTTGAGAATCGGAGCGAGCACATCGCTGTAGAGCGTGACGACATCGAGTCCGTCCTCGAGCGCCTCGACGACCTGACGGACCGCCTGCGGCTTGTCGTTCGCTTTCAAGGTCTTCTCCAGTTCATTTTTCAATTCCAAGGGCATTCCCTCCTTGAGGACGATTGTAACATCCTCTTCATTCCGTTGTCTTGAGATACGCCAGCACCTTCGCCAGACAGCGTCGGCGGTGGGAGATGCGGTTCTTGACTTCCATGCCCAGCGCCGCGAGGGTGCTCGATTGACCCGCCGGTATGAAAACCGGATCGTAGCCGAAACCTTCACAGCCTTCCTCGGCCGTGTGGACATAGCCGGGAAGCTCCCCCTCAAAGACATGCGCCGTGCCGGCCTCGTCGATGAGGACCATGACCGTACGGAAGGTGGCGGTCCGGTCCCGCTTGTCCTCCATCAAGGCAAGCAGACGCCGGTTGTTCGCTTCATCGGTACCGGCTTTGGAGAACCGTTTCGAATGCACGCCGGGTCTTCCGTGGAGGGCGTCGACCTCCAGCCCCGAATCGTCCGCGAGCACCAT
This sequence comes from Mollicutes bacterium, assembly GCA_003551005.1. Classification (GTDB taxonomy): domain Bacteria; phylum Bacillota_I; class Bacilli_A; order Izemoplasmatales; family Izemoplasmataceae; genus T1SED10-81. The sequence goes on along the minus strand of PULR01000033.1, from coordinate 95,423 downwards.
CGCGGATGTCTTCAAGCGCACGGCTCTGGCTTTTTTGAGGGCGTTCTCCTTGAAGGAATCTCCGGTCTCCTCGACGACGGGCGGAGTCTGGAAATCCTTGAGTGAGTGGACATCATACCCTAGCTGCTCGAGGGGCGGAGCGAGTTCTTCAAGCTTGTGCTCGTTATGCGTGGCGACGACGATCCGCTTCATACCGGACGCCTCCTTTTGGATTCACACGCGGACGGAAAGAAAATCACTCCCACCACGTCATGGGTTATGATATAATGGCAGGGAAACGGAGGGTCCGACTATGAAACTCGAACACCTGTCCCTGAACAAACGGATTGTCATCATCTATCTTCTGACGTTCGCGGTCGTCTCGCTCATCCCGAGCGTCGTCCTGATGATCGACCCTACGCTCGCCGAGATTGACTCGCCCGCGAGCGTCACGTTCTTCTCGCTCACGAATTTCTTCTGGTATCTGACCGTCACCATCCTGATGATACTTGCGGCGAAGACGTTCCTCTTCAAGAAGGAGTGGCCGAGATTTAGAAAGCGACTCTATCAAAGCCTGGGCGTTGTGGTCTTGGCAATTGCGCTCATGTTCATCGCCAACATGCTTATCAACGGCATCCTGATGCTCGGCGGCGTAGAAGGCGACCCCGAGAACCAGGCGATGCTCGAGCGGCTCAGCGCCGGTGCCTGGTATGACGTGGGCTCGCTCATCTTCTTCGCCGCGCTCTTCGCGCCGTTCGTCGAGGAGATGCTCTTCCGCAAGGTGCTCTATGGTTTCATCCGGCGTCACTGGGGCGTCGTCGCGGCGATTCTCCTCAATAGTCTGGCGTTCGCCTCGATTCATGTCGTCACGGAACTGACCGCGATTGCCGAGGACCCCGGCGCCCTGCTGATGGTGCTTCCGTATTTCTCCCTCGGCGTGGTGATCTCGTTCGTGTATTATTTCTCCAACCACCGCATCTTCGTCGCCATCGGCGCGCACATGCTTTGGAACATTCTGCAGCTGATGTTCATGTTCGGCGGTATGTAATTTAGAAAAGATTCCGTATCGCGGAGGGCGCCGCGGTCAAAAGGCTTCGTGTCCGATCGTCGGCTTTGGCGGCCTCTTTGGACTTGAGCAGGGCGGAGAGGCTCGCATCCTTGAACAAAACCGCATAGAAGAGCGCCGTGTTCCCCTGAGCGTCCACATCGACGCCGGTCGCACCGGCGTCGAGCAGCTGCGCTGTGAGGGTCTCATCCCCGAACAGCAACGCGTAAAAGAGGGGACGGTTGGAAAAGCAGTCCTCTACGTCGACTTCCACTCCCGAGCGTATCAGCGCCTCGGCGCGGTCAAGGTCGCCCGACCGCAAGGCCCGGTGCAGCGGGAGTGCCTGCAAAGCCTTCTGGGTATCGATATCCGAAGTCGCACGCTCGAGCAGCGTCTCGATGTCCCCGCTGCCTTCGGCGTAGTCCATCGCCGAAGCGCCGAAACGATCCTTCCAGGAAGGGTCGAGGCCGCTCTTCAGCAACCTCTCCACCAGCAGGTCCTCGCCGCGACGGGCTGCATGGTGCAGCGGAGTCTGGTTGTAGAGGTTGAAGATGTAGGGCGAGAGCCCTTCACTCATCAACCTCCGCTGCATGCCCGCGGTGCCGTATCTAGCCACCGCGTGATGCAGCGTCTCCCCTTCGGCGTCGCGGGCGAAGAGGTTCGCGCCTTTCTTGATCAACAACTCCACAGGCGCTTCCCGGCGGCTCTCAACGGCATAGAAGACTGCCGTCCGACCTGAGCGGTCGCGAACGGCCGGGTCGGCGTGTGCATTAATCAGCACCCTGAGTACTGCTTTTGCTCCACGGCGGGCGGCCAGCATGAGCGGCGTCGTCCCTTTTTTGTTGCGGGCGTCGACAGGAGAGTCATGATCCAGTAGCTGCCGAACCATCCATTCATCCCCGAAATTCGCCGCGGCATGCAGCGGCGTATCGTGAAAATGGTTTGCAAGGGAAGGATCGACGCCCGCCTCGAGCAGATGGGTCAGGGATTTAAAGGCTCTCTGCCGCACAGCATAGAAAAGCAGGGTCTGCCGTCTGGCGTCGACTGCGTGCAAATCGTAGGTTTTCAAGGTGTCCAGATCGCCTGCGAGCAGGGCATCCAGCAGGTTTTCGTCGAGATACTCTCCATGGGCCATGGCAACAGCCTCCTTCAACTAGCAAAGTACCACAAGCCAAAAAAAAATACCATATCGGAATATGGTATTTTTTTTGGCCGTGCTTAGCGTACAGCGTCCTTGAGGACTTTGCCGGCCTTGAAAGCGGGCGATTTCTGTGCGGGAATCTGAATCGATTCGCGGGTCCTCGGGTTATGGCCGACGCGCGGTTTGCGCTCGCGGACTTCGAACGTGCCGAAGCCGGTGAGAACGACCTTGTCTCCCTTGACGAGCGAATCCTGAATGGCGTCCAGGGTTGCGTTCAAAGCCGCCTCAGCGTCTTTCTTGGTAAGCCCCGAAACCTCAGCGATGCGAGCAACGAGTTCAGTCTTATTCATGCTTCTAACTCCCTCCTTAAAATATTAACTGTGCTCATTATAGCAAGGAGGATAACCCTTTGCAAGCCTTTGGAAAGGGTTTGTAGGAAATTTCTCAAGTTTTCACCCTTTTTCAAGGGCTTTATGGCCTTCTTTCAGGCTTGGACTCTCTTGATAAGAGCTTGGTGAAGGCCTTCTGCGGATGGACCCGGTTGAAGATGATTTCGTAGAGGGCATCGATGATCGGGGTGTCGAGTCCGGCATTTTTCGAAAGTGCGTGCGCGGCGCGGGTGGTCCGGATGCCTTCGACGACCATCGTCATGGAATCCAGTGTCGCCTCGAGGTCGCTGCCCGATCCGATTTTCAATCCCGCCTGGTAGTTCCGGGAATGCTCGGACGTGCAGGTCACGAACAAATCCCCGATTCCGGAGAGGCCAAGCAGCGCATCCTTGGACGCGCCGAGGTGTTCGTAGAGCTTGCCCATCTCGACCAGCCCGCGGGTGATCAGCGCCGCGAGGGCGTTATCCCCCTGGCCCTGGCCGCGCGCGATGCCGGCGGCGAGGGCGAAGATGTTCTTGAGCGCGCCGCCGAGTTCGACACCCTTGAGGTCGGTGCTCGTGTAGACCCGGAAATAGGTCTGATTATGCAGGAGGGACTGCACGTAGCTCGCGTGCGCCTCTGAATCGCTTGCCGCCGTGAGGAGCGTGGTCTTGCCCTGGATGACCTCCTCGGCGTGGCTGGGACCGCTGAGCGCGACGAACCCCCGGCGCTTGGCCTTCGGAATCATTTCTTCGAAAATCTGCGAGTTGCGTTTGAAGGTATCGGGCTCGATTCCTTTTGCGGCGTTGATGAACAGCTTCGGGGTGCGGACGTGGGAAATCACGCTTTCAATGGCCGACCGCAGGACCTTGGTGGGGACGACGAAGAGCAGCACATCTGCGAAGCCGGCCGCCGCTTCACTCGAGGTGGTCGCGCGCACGGTTTTGGGAATCGGTGCGTCGAGGTGCAGACAGCGATGCTCCTCGTTCACGGCCCGGACGACTTTCTCATCGACATCGTAGACGAGGACGTCGTGTCCGTTGTCGACGAGGACCTTCGAAAGACCCTGTCCCCAGGATCCGCCGCCGATGATGCTGATTCGCTCCATAATCAATCACGCTTCCTTAAGACGAGGTTGATCGGGATTCCTTCGAAACCGAAGGCCCGACGTAGCTGATTCTTGAGATATCGCTCATATGTGAAATGCAGATAGGCGGGGTCGTTGACGAAGAGCACGAATTTCGGCGGGGCGGTCTCGACCTGCGTGGCGTAATAGCCTTTCAACACGCCGCCGTTATAGGATTTCGGCGGGTTCGAGGCGAAAGCGTCCAGCAGCACATCGTTGAGCACGCTGGTCTGGACGCGCTTGCGATATCGCTCGTGCATGTCGAGCAGCACCGGATACAGCGTATCGAGGCGTTCCTTGGTGAGTGCGGAGAGAAAGATGACCGGCGGGTCGGGGAGAAAGCGGAACTGGTGGCGGATGTTTCGCTCCCATTCGTTCATGGTGCTGTGGTCGCGTTCGACGGTATCCCACTTGTTGACGATGATGACGGTCGCCTTGCCGGCTTCGTATGCGTAGCCGGCGACTTTCTTATCCTGTTCGATGATGCCTTGCTCGGCGTCGACGAGAAACAAGGCGATGTCGCTGCGGTCGATGGCATTGAGCGCGCGCAGCACACTGTATTTCTCCGCACGTTCGTACACCTTGCCTCTTTTACGCAGACCGGCGGTGTCGATGATGACGTATTCCTGTCCGTTCTTCTCGAAGATTGAATCGACGGCGTCGCGGGTGGTGCCGGCAATCTCGCTGACAATCACGCGTTCTTCGCCGAGCAAGGCGTTCATCAATGAACTCTTGCCGACATTGGGTCGGCCGATCAGGCAAAGCTTGATGGTATCCTCCGGGTAGGGACTCGGAGCCCGTTCGGGAAGATATTCGATGACGCGTTCAAGCAAGTCGCCCACACCGACGCCGTGGGTGGCGCTGACGGGAAAGGGTTCGCCAAGTCCGAGCGCATAGAATTCATAGAGTTCCCCTTTGCGGGTGACGTCGTCGACCTTGTTGACAGCCAGCACGACCGGTGTGTCGGTTCGATAGAGCAGCCGGGCGATATCCGCATCATGGTCGGTCACACCGGTCTCGGCGTCCACAAGGAAAAGCACGACGTCCGATTCCTCGATGGCGATTTCGGTCTGGGCCTTGATGTCATGAATAAAAGGGGCATCTTCAAAGTCGATGCCACCTGTGTCGATGAGATTGAAGGTGCGGGTCAGCCACTCGGCCCTGGCATAGAGCCGGTCCCGGGTGACGCCCGGGGTCTCGTCGGTAATGGCCTGACGCTGTCCGACAATCCGGTTGAACAGCGTCGACTTACCGACGTTGGGCCGACCGACGATGGCGACGGATGGAAGCATGTCCCATCACCTCTGCTATTTTTTGAGGTCCTTCAGCTTGTCGGCGAAAAGCTCTCCGAGCGTCTGCGATTGCTCTTCAGAGTCCTCGGTGCGGAGATGTTTCTTGTATTCATCCTGGATACGTTTTTTCTCATAGGCCTTGGTGCTGATGACCATGCGCCATTTCTCACGGTCGAACTTCAAGACGATGGCGTTGATCACCTGTCCTTTTTCGAAGACGTCCTCGACTTTCTCGACGTGTTCTTCACGAATCTCGCTGATGGGAAGGAACGCCTCCACGCCCTGGACCTCGACCAAGGCTCCCTGCGGCTGGAAGTCCTTGATTTCACCCGTGACGGTATCGCCGACCTTGACGTCGACATCCTGCCAGGGGTTGTATTCAAGATGCTTCTTGGACAGTCGCATCTTGCGGTTCTCAGTATCGATCGAGAGAATCTTCACCTCGACCTCGTCGCCTTCCTGCACGTTTCCGGCGAGGTTGAAGCGCGGGTTCCACGAATAATCGTTGCGGTGCACGATGCCGGCGACGCCTTTGGCGACTTCGACGAGAATGCCGTTGCGCAGTTTCTTGACGACCTTCCCTTGGACCTTGTCGCCGACGCTGTAGGTTTCGGCGAACTTCTCCCAGGGAGAAGGCTCGAGCGCCTTCATCGACAGCGAACGCTTATCGCCGTCGGCGGCGATGACTTTGACCTTCACCTTCTGGCCGACTTCCAGCGCGTCCTGCGGATGCTTGATCCGATGGTGTGAAATCTCGGAGACATGCAGCAGGCATTCCGCTTCCTCGAAGCGGACAAACGCCCCGTAGTCCATCAGCTTGACAACGGTCCCTTCAAGAACATCGCCGACGTTGATGTTGGCGAGCTCCTCCTGCTTGCGCTCTTCTTTACGTGCGCGTTCGACGGCGCGACGCGAGACGACGATGCGGATCCGGTTCCGCTGGCGACCGATTTCGATGATCTTGGCGCTCAACGTCTGTCCGACATAGCTTTTGAGATCATCTGCGGGCTTGTCCTCGATCTGACGACGGGGCATGAACATGTCAAACCCGTGAGAGCGTACCTTCAACCCGCCTTTAAGCGATTCGAGGACCTTCACCTCGATGGTCTCGTTGTTTTCGAACTTGTTCTGCAGCTCCTCGAAGAGTTCCTCTTTTTCAATCTCGACTCTTGAGAGCAGCAGAATCCCGCTGTCGTCATCCTTGCGGGTGACGATGGTCTCGATCTCGTCCCCCTCCTTGACAACATCATGGGCGCTTTCAACATCGCGGGCGGTCAGCCGCTCGAGATGGACGGTCCCTTCCATCGTGTAGCCGATATCGACGATCGCCTCGTTGTCCTTGACTTCGTAGACGGTGCCTTTGACTCTTTGACCTTCTTCAACGTTCTTCACTTGCATGGGTATCTTCCTCTCTGACAATTGATTCTATGGTTTTGACGACATCGTCGATCTCCATATCCGATGTGTCGATGACAACTGCGTCGTCAGCCGGCCGGAGCGGGCTATGGACGCGGTTGGTGTCGAATTTGTCCCGGTCCCTGATTTCCTGTTTAAGATCTTCAAGTGGAACATGTATGCCGTGCTCTTCGTTCTCCCGGAAGCGTCTGAGGGCCCGGGTGGCCACATCAGCGGTCAGAAAGAACTTGAAGTCCGCATCCGGAAGGACGTTGTAGCCGATGTCCCTGCCGTCCATCACGACATTCTTGTGTTCCGCAAGTTCTCGCTGCCTTTGGATGAGAGTGGTCCGCACGAGCCGGTGCGAGGAGACCAGCGATACGTTGTTCGAGACTTCCCGGGAGCGGATGGCGCGCCCGACGAATTCCCCGTCCATGACGAGCTTTCCTTCAGCATAGTCGAATACCGTCTCTTTGAGGAAATTGAAGCCTTCTTCGTCGTCGAGCGGTTTGTTGAGGCGCATGGCCTTCAATGTAATGGCGCGATACATCGCGCCGGTGTCTATGTAGGTGTAGCCGAAGCGTTGGGAGAGAAGCTTCGCGATGGTGCTCTTCCCGGCTCCCGCCGGCCCGTCGATGGCGATCTGAGTTGTCTTCATCTGACCACCTCTTCAAAAATCATTACTATTATATCACAGATGTGCGATTATCAATAACTTGATTTAATATTTCTATCAGTAGCGCAGAGTACACCACATTTTAATGATTTTATCAGATTGTGGATGTTCTTGAACATGAAAACGCTTTTTGATATACTTTTGACAAACTTGTTTGATATTATAGTATGAATAACCACTGACAAGACAACAGGACGGTGAGACCTTATGTTCGACTTACTGGGTGCCGACGGCATTCTCGGAATTGCGCTGGTTTTCAGCATCATGGCCATGCTGTACGCCTTGGTGCTCTTTTTGAAGATCAAGCGTATTGAAAAAGGCATCCCGCGTGTGATTGAAATCTCGGGATATATCCGGGAAGGTGCGATGGCCTTTCTCTCCCGGCAATATCGTATTCTGACAGCCTTCGTGATTATCCTATTCTTCATCATCGGTTTCGCGATCGACTTCGAGACGGCGGGCGCTTTCGCTTTCGGGGCTTTCTTAAGCGCCTTGGCGGGTTACCTCGGGATGCGGGGCGCCGTCGCCTCGAATTCCCGTACCGCTACGTCTGCGGAATCCTCCGGCATGAACAAGGCCCTGGATGTCGCCTTCAGCGGGGGCGCCGTAATGGGTATGGCCGTCGTCGGGCTGGGTCTGACCGGCCTCATCCTATATTATTTCCTCGGCACACGGCTGATCGGCCTCGATCTTGATAGCATGACGAGCGTCCTCACAGGCTTCGGCCTCGGTGCTTCCTCCATCGCACTTTTCGGCCGGGTCGGCGGCGGTATCTACACAAAAGCCGCCGATGTAGGCGCCGACCTCGTTGGCAAGATTGAAACCGGCATTCCGGAAGACGACCCCCGCAACCCTGCGGTCATCGCCGACAACGTCGGCGACAATGTCGGCGATGTCGCCGGCATGGGAGCCGACCTTTTCGAGTCATACGTCGGCTCGCTGATCTCCGCGATCACACTTGGTACGTTGCTTTTGGGTGTTGAAGGCGCGCTCTTCCCGCTCTACTTGGCCGCTGCCGGTATCATCGCCTCCATTCTTGGCGCGATGACAGTCCGCACCAAGCAGGCGGATGCGCCGCACAAGGTGCTCCGTAACGGAACCTATGTCGCCGGCGGGTTGTTCCTGCTGTTCGCTCTGTTCCTCACCTGGCTTTATGTCCGGAACGGATTCTTCGAAGACTACGGCCCGTTGCTCGCGATTGTCGCCGGATTGTTCGTCGGCATCGTCATCGGACTCATTACGGAACTCTATACTTCCCATGAGTATAAGAAAGTCAAGTCCATCGCCAAGCAATCCGAAACCGGCCACGCGACCAACATCATCGGCGGGCTTTCCATCGGTATGGAATCCACGGCCATCCCCATCCTCCTGATCGGCGTCGTCATCCTAGTCTCCTATCAGGTCGCCGACCTTTACGGCATCGCCCTCAGCGCCGTCGGGATGCTCTCGACGACCGGCATGACCATCGCCATCGATGCCTATGGACCGATCGCCGACAATGCCGGCGGCATCGCCGAAATGAGCAATCTCGACAACAAGGTCCGCAAGATCACCGACAAGCTTGACAGCGTGGGCAACACGACCGCCGCCATCGGCAAAGGCTTTGCCATCGGCAGTGCGGCGCTCACGTCATTAGCCCTCTTCAGCGCCTTCGTGCGGGCCGCCGAGCTCGATACCATCAACATCGCCACCCCGGAAGTGGTCGTCGGCGTCCTCGTCGGGGCTATGCTTCCCTTCTTCTTCAGCTCACTGACGATGAGCAGCGTGGGACGAGCCGCCTCGAAGATGATCGACGAGGTGCGCCGGCAGTTCCGCGAGATACCGGGCATCATCGACAAGACCCAGAAACCGGACTATGCCCGCTGTGTGGACATCTCGACGAAAGCCGCCCTGCAGGAGATGATCGCGCCCGCGATGCTGGCGATCGCCTCGCCGCTTCTCGTCGGTTTTCTGCTCGGCCCCGAGGCTCTGGGCGGTCTGCTGGCCGGCGCGCTGGCGAGCGGCATCAGCATGGCGATTTTCATGGCCAACAGCGGCGGGGCGTGGGACAACGCCAAAAAATACATTGAAGAAGGTCATCACGGCGACATGGGCAGCTTCGCTCACAAGGCAAGCGTCACCGGCGATACCGTCGGCGATCCCTTCAAGGACACAAGCGGCCCCTCGATCAATATCCTGATCAAGCTCATGACGATCATCAGCCTCGTCTTCGCCGCCATTTTTTGACTTCTTCCTTCAAGACGCCTGCAAAAGGCGTCTTTTTTATTGAAAGTAAAAACCTCCCGCCGGGAGGTTGACATATTCAGAGCGTCGCGTTGTTTTGGTTGCTTTCGTGGGCCGCTTGTGAACCTTCACGGCGTGCACGCAGACGTCGACCGATCAATTGATAGCCCACAATCGACAGCTGAATGAGAAGCAGCACGCCCAGGACGAAGGCGCTCACGTCGTGGGCGACGGCTTCACCCTCGACATAGGCCTGTGGGCTGAAGACGCCTTCGATCCGGAAATCTTCCTGGGTGCCGCGCAGTTGAAAGAGCTGAGAAAGAAAGTTGACCCTGGCAAGCAGGACCAGTGCGAGGCCGTAGATGAGGGTCAGGGGTCTGGCCTTCTTCGCGAGAAAGTACAGAAGCACCAGCCCATATACGATGGCGAGCACTGGCACATATTCCACGGTCTCGCCGGTAGCGACGTCCTCGAAGGACAATACAAGGAGGAGCCGGCGGGAGATGTCCGCCTGTTCGATCGGCCCGAAGGATCGCAAGGGAGAGAGCACACACAACAGGGTGTGCACGAAAAACAGGCCGATCAGGACTAACAGATCCTTCTGGAAACTGTTTAGACGTCGCATAGAATCCCTCTTTCCATCACTCTTTCGACTGTCATTGTATCACGTTCCAGAAAAACAACAAGCCGTGCAAGGCAAGTAAACGGTTGCAACCCACAAGCGCCCAGTTCAACCCTTGAGCAGGCCGAATCTTTCAATGAAACGGAGATCGGGGTTACAAGCGTTTGTATCAGGCGTCCTTGCGGGCGGTCTCGGCGAGCCGTCTGAGTTTCTTGATCTCGTGGGGTTTGAGCGGTCGGTGATCGCCCTTTGCTAGATCATCAAGCGTCAGCGGGCCATGCCGGATACGCTTGAGGCGGCGTACCGGATGACCGACCGATTCAAGCAGACGCTTGACATGATGGTAACGGCCTTCGACAACGCTCAGGGTGAAGCGGGAGCGTCCCGTCTTCTGGATATACTCAACTTGTCTGACCTTGGCCGGAGCGCTTTTCTCTCCGTCCAGTTCGATTCCTTTGGCAAGGCGTTTGGAAGTCGGTTTGCGGATGAATCCTTCAACGGTCACGTCGTATTCCTTCTCCACGCCATAAGAGGGATGCGTCATGACCAGCGTGACCTCGCCGTCGTTCGTCAGCAGCATCAGCCCGGAGGCGTCATAGTCGAGCCGTCCGACGGGATAGACACGCTGGCGCGCGTGCACATAATCGAGCACGGTGCGCCGGCCGCGGTCATCCCTGACCGAGGAGACCACGCCCTCGGGCTTGTAGAAAAGATAATACGCGGGCGGCTCGATGCGGATCGGCTCGCCGTCGACGGTGACGTGGTCCCTGCGGCTGGCTTTCGCGCCGAGTTCGCGGACGATTTCTCCGTTGACCTTGACACGGCCGTCCTTGATCATCTCCTCCGCCTTGCGGCGGGAGGCGACGCCGCTGTGCGCAATCAGTTTCTGCAACCGCTCGCCGCCCTCATGTGTTTTCATCGCCGGCCACCTCCTCGACGCGCAGGTGCACGTAGCGGATGCGCCTGTCGCGGATCTCCTTGATGACGAAGACCAGCCGGTAATTTTTAGCCGGCTCCTCGGGGTGATATTCAATAATCTCTTGTTCGATCGCATGCTCCATGTCGACTTCCGGAAGGTCTTCGAAACGCTCGAACAACCAGCTGCCGAGCGTCTTCTCCTCTTTGTCCGGCGGATTTCCGAGATTAAGCTGCTCGAAGAGGTCACCCAGCTCTATGTCGGCGTTGACGCCGTATTCACCCTGGGCGATCTGTTTGAGGAACTCATCGTCGATGTCGTCATGCTCGTCATAGATTTCGCCGACGAGCTCCTCGATGGCGTCCTCCATGGTGACGATGCCGCTGGTGCCCCCGAATTCGTCGCTGACGATGGCAAGGTGGACGTTCTCCCGCTGCAGCGTCTCGATCAGCGTGTCCGCACGCATCGACTTCGAGACGAAGACCGGCGGGTTCATCAGCTTGCGGATGTCGATGGGGCGCCGCTTGATCAGTTCGGTGAAGAAGTCGCGTTCATTGAGCACGCCGATGATGCGGTCACGGTCCTCCTCATACACGGGGAGGCGCGAGAACTGATGCTTGAAGAATTTGCGCTGGATGGTCTTGATGGGTTCAGAGACCTCGACGGCGACCATGTCGACACGGGGGGTCATGATTTCGTAGACTTGCTTTTCATCAAGGTCGAGCGCGCTCTGGAGCAGCTCCGCCTCCTCCTCTTCAATCGACCCTTCTTCTTCCATCGTGTTGATGATGGTCTCGAGTTCATTCTCGCTGACGTTGATGGTGACCGTCTCCTCGCTACGGAGAAAAAGCTGCTTGATCTTGAGGAATATCATGGTGACGGGCTTGAGCACCTTCATGATCAGCGTCAGCACGCCGGCGATCTTGATGGCGATCTCATCGGCGTACATCTTCGCGAAGCTCTTGGGGACAATCTCACCGAAGATGAGGATGATGGTCGTCATGATGACGGTGTTGAATACGGTGACGAGGACTTCGCTGTCGGCGAAGATACGTGAAAAGACGCCCGCACTGACAGTGGCGAGGGCGACGTTCGCGAGGTTGTTGCCGACGAGGATGGTCGTCAGGGCGTAATCAAAACGTTTATGAATCCAGAAGGCGCGCTTGCTGCCTTTTCGTCCCTCTTCGATGAAGTGCTTGATGCGGATGGGATTGAGGCTTGAATAGACGGTCTCGCTCATGGAAAAGAAGCTCGAGACAAGCAGAAGCAGAATCAGCAGCGTGATGCCCAAGGGGCCGACGGCTGCCAGGATGGTCGGGGAAGAGGACAAGGGGCGTTCACTCCTTATGCTTTGGCACTGTATTTGCCGGTGCGGGTGTTGATGACGACGCGGTCTCCCTCGTTGATGAACAAGGGGACCTGCAGGGTATAGCCGGTCTCGAGCGTTGCATCCTTGGTAGCGTTGGTCTGTGTGTCGCCACGGACTCCGGGGACGGTCTCGGCGACTTCGAGCGTCACTTTCTCCGGCAGCTCGACCCCGAGAATCTCGGTTTCGAAGAAACGGATCTCGACGTTCATGTTCGGCACAAGGAAGTTCGACTCGTATTCGAGCTGCGAGCGGTCGAGCTCGAGCTGCTCGAAGGTATTCTGGTCCATGAAGACGTAGGTGTCGCCGTCGTTGTAGAGAAACTGCATCGGCCGCTTATCGATGAGGGCCTGCTCGACTTTCTCCCCGGCACGCCAGGTCTTCTCGACAATGGTGCCGTTGCGGAGATTGCGGAGCTTGCTGCGAACGAACGCGCTGCCCTTCCCGGGCTTGACGTGCTGGAACTCGATAATCTGATAGAGGTGGCCGTCATGCTGGATGGTCATGTTATTCTTGAAATCGTTGGTCGAAATCATGGGGCATCACTCCTAAGTTTTTTCAATATAAACATCGTTATTTGGTGCTTTCGAACCAGGCGTCCTTGACAACCTCGTTAAAGCCGACGATCGCTTCTTTGAATGTAAAGCGCAGACGCTGGCGACGGACGCCCTGGACGATGGTGATGTCGATCGACATCCGCTCCTCGAGCGGTTTGAAGTCCGATTCGAAGATATCCGCACGCTTGAACGCGCGTTTGAGGGAATCAAAGCCCGTCCCGAGCAGTTCAACGCCGGTTTTCTCCTCGAGCTTGAAGATTTCCGCATGGGAGACATCCTGGAAAATGAGGATAGCATCATCGGTCTGCTTGGCGTGGAAAGCCGGGTTGTCCGGATGGTCGCGCTTGATGTCGATGTGGGAGAGCTCGAAGGTGACATGGCGCGCCTCGAGGGTGCGGATGCGGTTGAGCGTCGCGCCATACAGCGAGACGTCGTCGAGATAGCCCGGCGTCAGATATTGATAATCTTCATAGAACTGTTCGAGAATCTTCGATGTAGTCCGGTTCATGGCGGGGTTGAGCTCCTGCAGATCGACCTCGCCGCCTTCGAAGAACAGCTTGTAGGGTCGTCTGGGCTTCTTGAAGTGACCCTCGTAGTTGAAGACCGTCTTCAGAATCTCCAAATCCTCTTCGTAGACGTTCAGAGGTATCGACATTTTTCCGCCTGCATGCTTGATGCGAAGACGATTGCGACGTGAAAGCTTGACCTTCTTGACGTCTTTGAAGAACACGAGCCGGTAGCGACCGAGCAGGCTTGCACGGGCGAAGGCGTCCTTCGTAAGCAGGATGGGGTGGGCTCGCTTGAGATAGATATACCCGAGCGGACCGAGCCCGAAGAACACGCCGATGGTCGCCACGAACTCCCAGAACATGAAATCCGTATCCGCGAAGTTGAGTCGTTCGGCGAGATACCAGCCGAATACGACCGCGAAGAGGGCGATCAGAAAGAACGCCCAGCGGCTGATCGGGGAGATTCTGCGGAACAACCGATGCGAAGGCAGGGGACGGCCGGTCTTTTTTTGATAGATTCTCATGAGTCGTTTCATGCGACCCCTCCTATAAGATTAGCGCTTCGAGGGCACGAAGTGCGAACAAGCCGACAACCGCTCCGAAGGGTGGAAAGAACAGCGATCGATACCACAATCGTCGCCGGTAGGGATTGTCTTTCAACCGGATGAGCGAAAGATAGAGAACCACCGCCGCCATTACTGGCCACATCAAAAGCGCCACGGCCATCAGGAGCCGTCCGGGAATCTCGGAGACGGCGAAGCTGAGCTGAAACCCCGCGGCGAAGACAGGCACGGTGAAGAAGCCCACAAGCAGGCCGGTCGCGTAAGGGAAAGCCTTATTCATGAAAATCACCCGACATTCACTCATCAAGTAAGGCCATTATAGCACAGCCAGGCCTTAAAACAAATAAGCAGCCGCAGGAATTCCTGCCCGGCGCGATTGACAAGGAACTGCCCCGCTCCGTATAATTGGGTGAGGAGTGAATACACATGGAAGCATTTCTGCAATACGCACTGCCGATCGTCCTTGGACTGGGAATCGGCGTTCTCATCATCCGGATCCAATCCAGCCGGCGCCTTGCAGGTCTGATCGAGCTGCCCTGGGAAGAATTCAAGAAAAACATGCGTAAAGGCCAGCTCATCGACATCCGCCGCGAAGGAGACCGGAAGAAGGACAAGATCAAGGGCGCCCGCGCCTTCCGTCCCCGCTACCTGCTCAGCAAGAACCAGACGAAGGTGCGCAAGGACCTTCCCGTCTACCTCTATTGCAAAAACGGAAAGAAATCCAAGAAGGCGGGCCGCAAGATGCTGAAGAAAGGCTACAGCAAGGTCTATATCCTAAGCGGCGGCTACCCCGCCGGCAAGAAGACTGCAGAAAACGGACGCTGAACGTCCGTTTTTTTATTCCCGCTCCTCTTTTGCTTCATTGAGTTCAATCGTCTCGAAGACAAACTCGCTGACAGCACCCCGAACACTTTCAAGACGCATGCGGAGCTGATGCGTTTCCCGTTTAAAATCCAGATCGTGGATGATGAACAAATTGTCCTCGACTTCTTTGGAGACCAGTTCAAAAGATTGGACGCCATGAAGGGTCAACCGCACGCGGGTATCTTCTTTCAGGCGTTCGTTGTTATCCGCGAGGATATCAATCCAGAGCATGACTTTCTCTGGTTCAACGACGACCTTTCGCAAGAATCCATCGTGAAAAGTCGGTAGGCCGCCGAGTCTTCTCGCCAGGGCAGTCGTGCGGATCGGTTCTAATTCATGCATCTTCATACCTCCTTTTTATAATTATACCCCAGTATTTCACCCTCCTGCAACTAACAACGATGCCTCTTCAACCCACTAAAGCCCTACTGGAAAAGTAACCGTTTTCATCCGGGCCGGCATGATGTATAATAGCAACTGGTGAGTCTGCCCGATAGAAAGGATGAGCGTCTTGAAACAAGACTATGCACACGAGCCTTACCGCATCAAGATGGTCGAACCAATCCGCACGACCGACAAAAATCAACGACGGAAACTGCTCCGAGACGCCGGATACAATGTTTTCGGGCTGAGGAGCGAGGACGTTTACATTGACCTGCTTACTGATTCAGGAACCGGCGCGATGAGCCAGGAGCAGTGGGCCGCCATGATGCGCGGGGATGAAGCCTACGCGGGAAGCCGCAGCTACTATCGTCTCGTGGACGTCGTCAAGGACCTCACGAACTATGCATACGTCATTCCCACCCATCAGGGACGCGGCGCGGAACAAGTCGCCCTGCCGTATTTCGTGGACCACTCTGGTATGTGTTTCATCTCCAACACCCATTTCGACACGACCCGCGCGCATGTCGAGATCGCCGGCGCGGAAGCCCTGGATTGCGCGACCGGCGCCGCCTATGACACCGAGACCTACCATCCGTTCAAGGGCAATGTCAACACAGACCGTCTCCAGCAACTTATTCAAGAACGCGGTGCGGAGCAGATCGCCGGCATCATCCTGACACTCACCAACAACTCCGCAGGCGGCCAGCCGGTCAGTCTTGAAAACATCCGCAGCGTCCACGACATCGCCAGATCACACGGCATCCCGATCATCGTCGATGGGGCGCGGATTGCGGAGAACGCCTATTTCATCAAGCAACGAGAGAAAGGCTATGCAAGCTGGTCCATCCGCGAGCTTGTGCAAGAACAGCTACGCTATGGGGATCTTTTCCTCATGAGCGCCAAGAAGGACGGGCTGGTCAACATCGGCGGGTTGATCGCCATCCGCGAGGATGAAGCCCTTTTCCGCCACTGCCGGACATCCATCGTCCCGCTTGAAGGGTTCCCCACCTACGGCGGCATGAGCGGCAGGGACATGGAGGCGACCGCTGTCGGGCTGCAGGAGGTGCTTGATGAGGCCTACCTCGCGCACCGCATCGACCAGGCGCGTTTCCTCGGGGACCTGCTAAGGGAGGCGGGCATCCCCATCCAGTGGCCGACCGGCGGACATGCGGTCTTCGTCGACTGCGCCCGTTTCGCTCCTCACATCCCCTACTACCGCTTTCCGGCACAAAGCGTCACCAATGCTCTCTACATCGAAAGCGGCGTAAGGGGCGTCGAGATCGGCTCGCTGCTGCTCGGCCGGGACCCAAGGACCCAAAAGAATCTGCAAAGTCCGCTCGAGCTCATGCGTCTCACCATCCCCAGGCGCACCTATTCCTACCACCAGCTCCGGCTTGTCGCCGAAGGCGTGAAGGCGGTCTACCGGCAAAGAGAAAAATTGAAAGGTTATGTCTTTGAATACGAACCTCCCGTCCTCCGCCATTTCACCGCCAGATTGAAACCCGAGTGATAGGGTTGCCGGCTAGGACTCTCTTGAGAAAAGAAAAGAAGCCACCACGCGATGTTGTTGTGAAAACGCTACCATGTTATAATCATGAGTGTTGACGAAACAAGCCCTCAATAAGGAGGAGAACATGGCTCATACTATCCTTGCCATCAATCCCGGGTCCACTAGTACGAAAATCGCAATCTTCGAAAACGAAAGCTGCGCCTTCAAGGAGACCGTCCGGCACAGCACGGATTCAATCTCCCGATTCAAGCGTATCTTCGACCAGTACGATTTCCGCCGGAACGCCATTGAGACGGCCCTTGACGAACATGGTTTCGCGCTTTCCGATCTGGATGCCGTCGTCGGGCGCGGCGGCATGCTCAAGCCCGTCAAAAGCGGCACCTATGCAGTCAGCGACCAGATGGTCCGCGATATGGAACGTGCAGAGCGCGGCGAACACGCCTCGAATCTAGGCTGCGTCATTGCCAAGCATATCGCCGATGATCACGACATACCGGCGTTCCTCGTCGACCCTGTCGCGGTCGATGAAATGGAGAATATCGCGCGGGTCACCGGGATGCCTGAAATTGAACGGCAGAGTCTTTTCCATGCCTTGAATCAAAAAGCGGTCGCCCGCAAGGCGGCAGCCGACCTCGGCGCGGAATATTCGCAAGTGAACCTCATCATCGCCCACCTTGGAGGCGGAATCAGTGTGGGCATCCATGAGAGAGGGCGCGTCATCGACGTCAACAACGCGCTTGACGGCGATGGGCCGATGAGCCCTGAGCGTAGCGGCACCGTCCCGTTGGGGCCGCTTTATAAAATGTGCTTCAGCGGTGAATACACCCTCGAAGACATCAAACGGAAAAACTACGGCAAAGGCGGTCTGGTTGCGCACCTCGGCACCAACGATGGACTCGAGATCGTCAGGCGCATCCGTGAGGGCGACGAGCATGCCCGCTTCATCTATGACGCCATGTGCTATCAGATTGCAAAAGAAATCGGCGCGGGAAGCAGCGTGCTCTTCGGCGAGGTCGACGCCATTGTACTCACGGGCGGTCTCGCCTATGACGAATACCTTGTCGAACAGATTGAGAGGCGCACCCGGTTCATCGCTGAGATGCTCGTCTATGCCGGCGAGGACGAAATGGAATCGCTCGCTCTCGGCGCGCTCCGGGTGCTTCAAGGCGTCGAAAGACCGAACCGCTATGAATAAGGAGGACGGTTTATGAAACGGATGAACGAGCTGATTCGCCGTGCCAAGGAACAATCCAGACAGACGCTTGTCGTCGCCGTCGCGGATGATCCGCATGTGTTGGAAGCCGTCGAGATGGCCCGCCGTGAAGGCATCGTCGACGCCGTGCTGGTTGGTGATCGCACGTCGATTCTGGAGACGCTCGAAGACCTTGATTACGATTCCGAATCCTACGAAATCATCAATGAAACGGATTCTGAAAGAGCCTGCCACAAAGCGGTCGCCCGTGTCTCCAAGCACCGCAATCATTTCCTCATGAAAGGTCATGTCGATACCTCGGTGATCTTAAAGGCGGCGCTCTCCAAAGAATACGGGCTCCGCACCGGACGCCGCCTGTCGCACGTCTCGCTGCTGGAGATAGCCTCCTATCATAAACTGCTGTTCATGAGCGATGGTGCGATGAACATCCAGCCCACCGTCGATGAGAAACAGGAAATCCTCGAAAACGCCGTCGAAATCGCCACCGCGCTCGGCCTGGATACTCCGTCGGTCGGCTGTATTGCGGCGGTCGAGAAAATCAACAAGAAAATGCAGGCCACCCTCGATGCCGATGAGCTTGTGACCCGAAACCGGCGCGGGAAGATCACCGGCTGTGTGGTCGATGGTCCTTTCGGCCTCGACAATGCCATCGACAAGAAAGCGGCCAGGCACAAAGGCCTCACCTCCCCGATCGCGGGCGATGTCGATATCCTGCTGATGCCTTTGATTGAGGCCGGGAACGTCTTCTATAAAAGCATGATGTTCCTTGCAGACGCCAAGAGCGCCAGTGTCATCGCCGGTGCCAAACGTCCCATCGTCCTTACCTCCCGGGCGGATTCGAACCAGACCAAGTACTATTCGATCGCTTTGTCCGCGCTGGTCGCGGGCGCAAAACAATAAAAGGTTAAAGGAGTGGCTGTATGAGCAAATCGCAAGCGTTCACCGACGAAGTCTTCTCTTACACCAACGAAGGGTTCGAACAGATCATCTACTTTTATAACAAAGGCACGGGGCTCAAAGGCATCACCTGTATCCACGACACCCGCCTCGGCCCTTCCTGTGGCGGCACTAGGCTCTACAACTATCGCAGCGAGGAGGAAGCGCTCTACGACGTCACCCGCCTCGCGAAAGGCATGACGTATAAGAACGCCGCCGCCGGACTCGACATCGGCGGCTGCAAGACCGTGCTCATCGGCGATCCCAAGACGGTCAAGAGCGAGGAATACTTCCGGGCCTACGGGCGCTACATCCAGAGTCTCAAGGGCCGGATCTACACCGGACAGGATATGAACATCACGCTCAAGGACTGCGAATACATGGACCGCGAGACCGATTATGTCTCCGGCGTGCTCCGCAAGGGTGCCGGCAGCACCACCATCCTCACCGCCTACGGCACGTATGTGGGCATGAAGGCCGCTGTCAAGCAAAAATACAATCAGGACAATCTTGATGGCCTCACCATCGCCTTCCAGGGCGTGGGCTCCGTGGTCAGAGAGATGGTACAGCACCTGCGCAAGAACGATCTGAAGCGCGTCTATTTCACCGACATTGATGAAGAGAAGATCAAGGCCTTCAAGGAACTCCTGCCGCTGGCCAACTATGTCGAACCGGACGAAATCTACGACAAGAACTGCGACATCTTCTCCCCCAACGCCATCGGCGCCGTCCTCAACGATGAGACCATTCCCCGTCTTAAAGCCGACATTGTCGCCGGTGCGGCGAACAACGTGCTCGAGGATGAAGAGCGGCACGGGCAGATGCTCGAGGAGCACGGCATTCTCTACGCCCCGGACTTCGTCATCAACGCCGGTGGTGTGATCAATGTCTATACGGAGATGACCGGATACCATGAACCCAGCGCCATCCAGACGACTGAAGGCATCTACGACAGACTGCGCGAAATCTTTTCGATAGCAAACGAGGAGAACATCCCCACGTTCAAGGCCGCGAACATCATGGCCGAACGCCGCATCCATCGGCTGCTCGAGATGCGTCAGGACACCGTCGACACCCGCAAACGATTCCAATGGAACATCGAATAAACACCTGCCCGGAAAGGATGTCCACTCATGGCCACTAAGAGCCACCTCTCGAAGAAAGCGATCGGCACCGCCACCCCTACGCACTTCAGCCGCGTCCGCACCACCGTCGAGACCGCCTACCACCGCAACAACGTCCATCGCGTCCGTTCACGCGCGGAGGCCTACGAACTCGCGAAGGCCGCCCCCGGAACCATCATCAGCGACCTGCCCGTCTATCGTCCCGAGGCCATCGGCCTGCCGAAAGACGCGAAAGTTCTGCTGTTCAACGACGGGGCGATCACCGGACGTCAGGCCCATGCGCGACGCATCATCGACAAGGAGAACGAGGAAGGGTACGCAAGGACATTAAGGGAGGCCGTCTTCGCCTCGCGCGAGCGGATTCTCTACCATGCGACGGCCCTCGTCGGACTGGATGCGCGCTTTACTGTGAAGGCCCACCTGCTGGTTCCGGAAGGTTATGAGAACACGCTGTATTCCTGGATGCTGAACTTCGAACCCTACGGCGAAGCACACGAAGAGATGTACAACGCTTCAAGACTTTTCGAGGAGGGCGACATCCTTCTCTACAGCGACCCCGATACCTTCGCCGAGGGGCACGAGAGCGGCCTGGCGCTTTTCGACCGTAAACACAACGCCGCCGCCCTGCTCGGACTGCGCTATTTCGGCGAACACAAAAAGGCGACCTTGACGATGGGCTGGACGATCGGCGACCGGCACGGCTTCACCGCCTGCCACGGCGGTCTGAAACGTTTCGAAAAACGAAACGAACCCTTCGTCATGGGCGTCTTCGGCCTCTCGGGAAGCGGAAAGTCGACCCTGACGCACGCCGATCACGACGGCCGCTACGAAACCACCGTGCTGCATGACGACGCCTTCGTCATCGACAAGCGGGACCTCTCGACCGTCTCGCTGGAACCGGCCTACTTCGACAAGGTCGAGGACTATCCGCCGGCGAGCCCGGACAATCGGTTCCTGCTGACGATGCAGAATGTCGGGGCCACCCTGGATGAGGACGACCGCGTGATACCCGTCACCGAAGACATCCGCAACGGCAACGGCCGAGCTGTCAAAAGCCATCTGTGGACACCGGACCGGGCTTATGCCTTCAGCGAACCGCTCAATGCCATCTTCTGGATCATGAAGGACGACACACTCCCGCCTCTGCTCAGAGTCAACGACGCCACGCTCGCCTCGACGTTCGGGGCGACGCTCGCCACGAAGCGGACCACTGCAGAAGAGGGGGCGGACCCGGATGCGCTCGCCTACGTCCCCTATGCGAATCCGTTCCGGCTGCATCCCTTGAAGCACGATTTTGAACAGTTCGAATCTCTCTTCGATGCCCACGGGGTCCAGGGCTACATCCTCAATACCGGCGCCTTTCAGAATCAGGACATCCCGCCGAAAGTCACCCTCTCTTCCATTGAAGCCATCGTCGAGGACAAGGCGGCCTTCGAGCCCTTCCTCGGCACGCGCATTGAACGTCTGGTTGTCGAGGGCTACACGCCACCCGCCACTCAATCCTATCGCCAGGCTCTGAAAAAAAGACTGGAGGGACGTCTTGCGTTCCTCGAGAGCCTTGAAGGCGAGAACCGTCTCCCCGAGCGCGCCAGAACCTGTCTGCAAGATCTGCTGGAACAACTAAGGGGGGAATCCTCATGAAACAGTTCGTCAGCGACAAGGTCCACGACCAGCCCATCGTGGACATGGTCTTCGAAGCCAGCCAGGGTGCTCAGCGGGCGATCTCGAAAGATGGAGCAGGCAAGGTTGTAAACGGCGCTTTCGGCGCCTTCTTCACGGATGGTGGGGAACTGCTCACCTTCGATTCCGTCTATCGGACTTTCGACGCCATCCCGGATGTCGACAAGGCCCGCTACGCCGCCTCGATCTCCGGCGCTCCGGAGTTCAAGCGAGGTGTGAAGCAATGGCTTTTCACCGACGCCGGCGTGGAGCTGGACGCCGAGGTCGTCGCCACGCCCGGCGGCACTGGCGCTTTGAGCAGCACCGTCAAGAACGTGCTCGCCCCGGGGGAGATTGTCGTGCATCCCGATATCGGCTGGGGCCCCTACAAGACCATCGCTCGGCAGCACCAAATCGGCATCGAACACTATACCCTTTTTGACGGACAACGGTTCAACCTTGACTCCTTCCAGGACACCTGCCGACGCGTCATGAAGCGGCAGGGCAAGCTGCTTGTCTTCGTCAACGACCCCTGTCAGAACCCCACCGGCTACACTCTGGAGGAGGACGAGTGGGACCGGATGCTCGAGATTCTCGAAACGATCTCTTCTCAAGGGCCTGTCGTGCTGCTTCTCGACATCGCCTATATCGATTTCACGCATCTCGGCATGGCTTATCGCCGTCGCTTCGAGAAACTCAAGCACCTCGGCGAGAACCTGCTCACCGTCATCGCCTTCAGCGCTTCAAAAACCATGACTGCCTACGGCATGCGCGTGGGGGCACAGGTGATCATCAGCAACAATGAAGAAGGGCGCCGGCAATTCAAGAACGCCTGCGAGAACACCTGCCGCGGCATCTGGTCCACCGTCAACAACGGCGGCATGCGCGCCTTTGGAGAACTGTCGTTGGATGCCGAGCTCAAAGCCGCCTACACCGAGGAGAAGCGTATCTATCTGAAACTGCTCAAGGACCGCGCATCACGCTTCACTTCAGAGGCCGACGCCGTGGGGCTGCCCATCTATCCTTACAAGGAAGGGTTCTTCATCACTCTCCGCATCGATGATGCAGATATCAAGAACGCACTCTACGAACGGCTCATGGCGCGCAACATCTTCTTCGTGAACGTCTATGGGGGTCTGCGCATCGCCATCTGCAGCATCCCTACCGAGAAGCTCGACGGCCTGGCCCGCAAGGTGAAAGAGACCCTCGAGGAAATCGAGAGCGAACAACAGTCCTGAGTAACACAGGCCCGCCATCAAGTGGCGGGCCTGTTTTTATGCTGCTCGATCACGCGGATGGCGGCGGTCACCGTCGCATCGAAATCATCAACACCGACGGGCAGCCAGTGCGCGTCGAACTGGTTGCGGAAATAGGTTAGCTGCCGACGCGCGTAGCGACGGGTGTTGCGCTTGATCCGCGCCTTCGCTTCCGCTAGGGAGAGACGTCCGTCGAAATAGGCGAAAAGCTCCTTGTAGCCGATGGCTTCCTCGGCCTTCGTCTTGTAAAACTGCTGGTGCAGCCACTCCGCCTCGCGGAGAAGTCCTGCATCGAACATCGCTTCGACGCGCTGGTCGATGCGCGCATGGAGAGTGCTGCGGGGGGGCTCGAGGGCGAACATGATGTAGTCGTAGACGGGTCGCTCCCCCCGGCGTTCTTCTCCGACCGGGTTGCCCCGCAGCGCGCGGGTGATGCCATGCAGGACGCGCTTGCGGTTGTTGGGGTGGGTCTTTTCCGCGGCCGGCGGGTCGAGCCGCTTCAGCTCCGCATGCAGGTCGTCGTTTGAATAATCACGGTAATACGCCTCCAAGGAGGGGTCCCGACGGGTGCCGCTCAGGCGGAAATCGTGCAGGACGGCCTTGATATAGAGGCCGGTGCCGCCAACCAGCAGGGCCGTCCGGCCCCGGGAGGTAATGTCTCGCAGCGCATCGCGGGCGTCTTGCTGATATTGAGCGACGCTATAGGTATCATCGGGTTCGAGAAAGTCCACAAGATGATGCGGGATTCTCTTACGGATAGACATCGGGGGTTTCGCGCTTCCAATATCGAGGCCGCGATAAATCTGCACGCTGTCCGCACCGACGATTTCTGCCTCATAATGTTCAGCCAGGGCGACGGCGAGTGCGCTCTTGCCGACACCGGTCGGCCCGACAATGGCGATGATCATGGCTGGATCCGCTTGAACCATTTTTCGAGCTCCTTCTCTGCGAGGGTGATGAGTGTCGGTCGCCCGTGCGGGCACGTGAAGGGCTTCTCGCATCTTGAGAGATCGCGGATGAGTCGGTCGACCTCATCCTTGGAAAGGTGGCGATTGGCGCGTATGGAATGTTTGCAGGCCATCTCTTTCGCGAGGTGGTCTTTCAGTCTGCCGCGGGAGATATTGCGTTCCTCGATGGCGAGGCGCACCATCGTCTCGGCGAGGATCTCCTCCCGGTCCGTTTCAAAGAAAGCGGGGACCTGAGTGACCGCGAGGGTGTTGGAAGTCCTGCGCTCAAGGCCGAGATTGAATTCCGCAAGAATCGGCTCGTAATCTTCAAAAGCTTCGACTTCGCGGTTCGAAAGCTGCAGGGTGAATGGTGTGAGCAACGGCCGGTAACCCCGCCCGGCCGCATCCATCTCGGCGAAGTAGCGTTCGTAGCGGATCCGTTCCGCCGCGGCGTGCTGATCGAGCAGGTGCAGGCCCTGCTCGCTTTGCAGAATCAGATAAGTTCCACGGAACTGTCCGATGTATTCAAGCAGGGGCAGACGATTGGCTTCCGCTTTATCGAGCGTCTCCGTTCCGAAGGCAGGGGACACTTCGTCCGAAGCATCCTGCGCAGCCTTTTCGGAACTTCGGGGGGTTTCTCTTCCATCTGTGCGGGCGGTTTCCTCGTGAATCTGCGAGGCCGTGGACTCGGTGTAGAACGTGAAGGACTCCTGCTGCTTCTGAAGCTGTGCGCCGCGCTCGACTTTCGGTGAGAGGTCCGCTTCGTCGAGCCTTTGCCGGATGGTTGTCTCAATCAGCTTCAGCAGGGCTTCCTCCTCTGTGAACTTGACGGTCAGCTTCTGCGGATGGATGTTGACATCAAGCAGCACCGGGTCGGCCTCGACGTGCAGAAGAACGATGGGATGGCGATGAAGCGGCAACAGCGTACGATACGCCTCGAGCACGGCGGTAATCACTCTTCGGTTATGAATCCGGCGACGGTTGACGAAAAGGTTGATGTGGCTGCGGGACGAGCGGGTGGTCGAAGGTTTCGAGGCACAGCCCTCGATGCGGAAATAACGGTTCGACCCCGCAAAGTCCAGCAGCTCGCGCACAACCTCGAGCGGATAGATCTGCGCAAGCACCTTCAACGTGTCGCCGTCGCCGGTTGTGTGCAGAATCGTCCGGCCGTCGTTGATGAGGGAGAACGCGACATCCGGGTGTGCGAGGGCGAGCTTGTTGGCGGCATCGATGAGCATGGAAAGCTCGCGCTTCTTGCTTTTTAGATGCTTCAGCCGGGCCGGGGTGTTGTAGAAGAGTTCCTTGACGGTGATGCGTGTGCCGCGTTTGGCGGTACCGGTGCCTTCCCTTTCAACACGGCCATCAAGGAGCGTGAGCGCGCGACCGGGCGAATCATCGGTAGAAGAGTCGACCTCCACCCGCGAAACGCTCGCGATACTGGGCAGCGCTTCGCCACGGAAACCGAGGGTGCCGATGTGATGAAGGTCGTGGTGGGTGACAATCTTCGAGGTGGCATGGCGTTTGAATGCCTTGAACAAGTCTGTCTCATCCATCCCATGTCCGTCATCCTCGACATGGATGGAAGCAAAACCGGCATCCTTGAGTTCGATCGCTATCCTCGACGCATCGGCGTCGAGGGCGTTCTCGACGAGTTCCTTGAGGACCGAGGCGAGATTTTCAACGACCTCGCCGGCGGCGATGCGGTTGGAGAGTGTCTCATCAAGTTCACGGATGCGGCTCATGCTATCACCTTCACACGGGGGTTGCTGCAGTTCATTGTACCACGATTCATTGGTGAATAATAGACGGCCGCGCTTGTCTCTTGTCAGCCACCTGGTGTATAATACCTACAAAGGATGGAGGGGTAGCATGTCTACCACCCAACAGCGACAGCGTCAGAAATTCATCCAGGAGCGACGCTTCATCCTCGGACAGACCGCGATGCTTTTCAGTGTCCTCGTCTTTGTCTTCGGCCTGATCGGATCCAATTGGATACTGCTGATTGCCGTCGCCATCTTCGTCTTCGGCGCCATTCTCCGCACCACGGCCAAGGAGAAGATCCATCAGGCCGCCGATGCGTTCGTCAAAGAAGATTTCACACCGGCGATCGAACGCAGATGCGACGTGTCGTTCTCCCCTGAAAAGGGCATGCCGCGGACTTTCTTCGAAGGGATGAAGATTCTTCCTCTCGAAGAGGAGTACGATTCCTACCAGCGACTTGAAGGCCGTGAGGGCTCCGTCGATTTCAAGGCCGCTTTCGTACGGATCGCTCCAAGAAAAAAGCGGAGCCGCACCTTCGAAACGTTGCATGCAAGCTTCGCAGGCAAAGTGTTCCATGCCGTCTATGACTCCTCCTTCATCGCTACACTGCGCCTTCACGACAATCCAGACGCACCCAACAAGGGAACTCGTCGGGGCGAACGCGGCGTGTTCGTCCTCGATACCAACGCTCCGATTCGCCTGGAGAACCTTTTCGAAGAGCCGGCCTACGAAGCATTGAGCAGATTTCTCGAACCCTTTCGCTCGCACTTCGAACTGTATTTCCACCAGAATCATCTCGTCGTGCTGCTTTACGATTACAAGCCGTTCGCGAGAACCGCTTACGGCATGGTCCTCGATGAAGGACAGATCGAGGAGACCGTCGATGACATTGAACGGTTCCGCTATCTCATCCGCGCGATTGAATCCGACAAAACACTATTCGGCCCCTAGGCGAAAAACCGGAATCCGCATGCATCATGGCGGATTCCGGTTTTTTAGTGACGGTTCTTCAGTTTCTCCCTAAGTTCATAAAGCAGCGTCAGCGCCTCGATGGGACGCATGGCATCGAGGTCGAGCTCGTGAATCCTCGAGACGACTTCTTCGTAAGGATGCGGCTGCTCATCAGGCTCCTGCGGTTCTATCGTGAACATGTTGTGTCCCTCCGTGGGGATCCTTGCCCCGTTTTCGCTCTCGAGCGTGTTAAGGATGTGCCGGCTGCGTTTGATGAGCGAAGGGGGCAGCTTCGCGAGGGAGGCGACGTTGATGCCATAGGAACGGTCGGCGCGGCCGGCTTCGACTTTGTGATGGAACGTGATGGTCCCCTCCTCTTCAGAAGCGGAGACGTGCACGTTCTTGAGACGTTCAAGCGATGTCTCGAGGGTGGTGAGTTCGTGATAGTGTGTCGAGAAGAGGGTCTTGGCGCCGATTTTTTCATGGATGTATTCAATGATCGCCTGGGCGATGGCCATGCCGTCGTATGTCGATGTGCCGCGGCCGATTTCATCGAAAAGGATCAACGACTGTTCGGTGGCGTTCTTGATGGCATGATTGGCATCAAGCATCTCGACCATGAAGGTCGACTTCCCGCTGATGAGGTCGTCGCTCGCCCCGATGCGCGTGAACAGCTGGTCGAAAAGCGGCAGTTCTGCTCGCTTCGCCGGTACGAAGGAACCGATCTGCGCAAGAATGGCGGTGATGGCCAGCTGACGCATGTAGGTCGACTTGCCGCTCATGTTGGGGCCGGTGATCAGCAGGATGTCGGTATCGGTCTCAAGTTCGATGTCGTTAGGCACGAAAGGTTCATCCAGCATCCGTTCAACTACAGGATGCCGGGAATCTTCAATCTGTACGCGGCGCTCCTCGATCAATCGCGGCCGGACTAGCGAAAGGCGTTCGGAGGCGTCCGAGAGCGAAAGGAACATGTCGATTTCGCTGATGATTTCGGCGTTTCGCTGCAAGGCGCCGATGTGGGCCTCGACACGCTTGCGTAGCGCGGTGAAGAGTTCATACTCGAGCTGGACGCTCTTCTCTTCGCTCGAGAGGATGACCTTCTCCTTCTCCTTGAGCGTCTCCGTCACATAGCGCTCGGCGTTGGTCAACGTCTGCTTGCGGGTGTAGCCGAAATCGTCACGGACATGCTTGAGCTGTCCCTTGGGGATTTCGATGTAATAGCCGAAGACGCGGTTGTAACCGACTTTGAGATTCTTGATCCCGGTCCGCTCACGTTCGCTCGCCTCTAAGGACTCGAGCCACTCGTTGATGTTGAGGTGGACCTCGCGAAGCTCATCGAGACGCTCGTCATATCCTTCCTTGATCATCCCGCCTTCGCGCACGCCGATGGGCGGGTCGTCCCTGAGGGCGCGCTGAAGTTCAGCATGCAGCGATTCGAGGGCATCGATCCGTTCGGCGAGCGTCTGAGAATAATTGAGCCCGAGGTTCGCTAACTGCTTGATGAACTCAGGCAGTATCGAAAGACTGCGGCGCAGCTGTACGAGGTCGCGGGCGTTGGCGTTCCCATACGAGACGCGGCCGACGATCCGTTCAAGGTCATAGACTTCCTTGAGCAGCTCCTTGAGCTCGCTCTTGGTCAGGAAATCCGCATTCAGCGCATCGAGGAAATCGTAGCGGGTCTCAAGGCGCTCCTTATCGAGCAAAGGCCGGAGAAGCTGGCGTTTGAGGTGTCTTCCGCCCATCGCGGTCGTGGTGTGGTTGAGCAGCCAGAACAGCGAGCCGTTCTCCTTGCCTTTGAGCATGGTCCGTAGAATCTCCAGGTGGCGGATGGCATTGGCATCAAGCTTCATCACCGAGCTCGCTTCAATGTGCTCGACCTGCTTGAGATGCAACAGCTGCCGCTTCTGCGTGCGCAGCACGTAGGAAAGCAGGCGCTTGATGGTTTTTTGCTCCTGGGGGGTCGGCAGATGTTCATACAGATAGGTTAGCGAATCGTCGACGTCGATGTCGTTCTCGAAGGAGAGGGTGATCCCCTCATGCTCCGCATAAGGTTCGATGTAGTCGCGGTCGAATCCATGCGCGAGCACAATCTCGCGCACGGCGAGTGTGGAAAGCTCGCTGATCAAAGTCGAGACGTCCTTGGGGGTCTTCAAGGCATACATCTCACCTGTCGAGGCGTTGAGGTAGGCCACGGTGTAGAAAAATTCAGACAGCCCCACCGAGGCGATGAAATATTCCTCGGCGTCGTGGTCGTCTACGTTGGTGCCCGGTGTGACGACGCGCGTCACCTCGCGGTTTACGAGCTTCTTGCCCTTGGTCGGGTCCTCGGTCTGTTCACAGATGGCGACCTTGTACCCTTTGTCCGTCAAGCGTGAGATGTAGCTTTCGCTCGAGTGATGCGGCACGCCGCACATCGGCACGCGCTCGCCGCCTCCATCGCGACCGGTCAGCTGGATTTCCAGCTCCCGGCTGGCGATGATGGCATCCTCGAAAAACATCTCATAAAAATCCCCCAACCGAAAAAAGACTATCGCGTCGTCATAGTCTTCCTTGATTGAGAGGTATTGCTGCATCATCGGCGTGTAATTGGATTTGTCCCTCGACATGGGGTCACCTCGTCAAAGCAGATCGAAAACGACCACCGCGACAGCCGCGCCGACGATGATCAAGCTCACGACCACGTTGCGCAGGATGCGTTTGCGTCGTTTGCGCTCCTCGCGATAGCGGTGGGCGATTTCTTCGAATTTGGAATTGTAGAGGCACTCCTCGATGTTGATATCCTCGAACACCCGGGCGTGCTCTTTTTGAATGGGCACCTCTCCCGGGGGTCTCTTGAGGATGACAAACTCGATCATGTCGACTTTGCGCAGCTCGATTGAAATGTTGATGTCTTGTTCTTTGGCGTAGTTTTCGAGTTCGAGGATGGGTTTTTTCCGGAGTTCCTCCTGCTCGGCGTCGTTCAAGTCGAGCTTGAGCGCGATGATTTCAATCAGCTGCTTTTTGTTGATGCGTCTGGGAATCTCGACACCGTGCTTCTTGCCGAGCTCGCGGATGTCGTTGAGCGTGGTGGCGTGCATCAGCACTTCCCGCGCCTGCTCGGCGGGACAGCCTTCGAAGTATCCTTCGGGTTCAAAATAGATATTCCGGAAATTCTCCTTGAGGGTCGGGGAGTCCTCCTGCTCGCGACGTTGGTATTTCATCGCCAGATTCTGCAGCTTGACAAATTCAAGGTTGTTGATGCCGAGTTCGTTGCGGTTGTGGACGACGATGTCCCAGAAGTCCCGTTTGTATTCCTTCACATCGATGGTGATGCCGTAGTTCTCCGCTAGACGTTCAAGCTGGAAAATCGTGAATTCATCAAACCATTTCAGCCGATGCTTCATCTCATCCGAGAATTTGTTATCGTTCTCGGCGTTCGCAATGATTGGAGCGATGTTCTTGCGGATAAGCGCCTTGTGGAGGTAGTTGGGAAGAAAGATTTCCTTGTTCCTGAGATACTTGACGATTTCGGATGAAGGAATCACGACAAAAGCGTCGATGAGCTTGTCGACGCGGACCTTCTTGTTGTTCAGTTCAATGACGTCGTCTTTTCGTAGCCGGTTTTTCATATGCATTCCTCCACAGTGCCTTCATTATACAACATGCACCCCCGCTTATCAATGCAGCGAAGCGTCAAGGTGCGTCGTCGAGAGCAAGCGCGTCCTCGATGAGTTTTTTCATAAGTCTCACAGTCTGTGCTAGTTCGCGCCGGGCCTCTAGATAGGCGGCGATGGTGGGCTGCGAGAGAAGCCGTTCCCGGCGCGCTTCATAATCGGCTTCCTCTGCGGAAATATTGCCCGGGGCGGCGTGGCGGCTGCGTACGAGGGCCTGCTGCTGTTTCAAGAGCTCGTCATAGGCATCCAGAAGCTCTTCGTCGGCTTCGATCGCTCGTTTCAGGCGCAGACACTCCTGATACGCCTCGCTTTTCCGCAGCGTTTCAATCAGGGTCTCAAGTGTCTTCAAGATGCTCACCCTTCATGAAGAAGGACCGGACTTCGTTTATGCGGACCGTGACGATGCGACCGACGAGCGAGGCATCCCCGGGGAAGTGGATAAGCTTGTGGTGCGGCGTGTATCCAGAAAGCATCCCCTCGTCTTGTTTGCTGGGTCCATCGACAAGAACGGAAACGTCCTCGCCTTCAAATCGCTCGTGCCCCTTAAGATAAGCGGCGTTCACGTATTCATTCAGACGCATCAGGCGTTCCTTCTTCTCCTCCTTGGAAGTTTCGTCCGCATACGAAGCGGCGGGCGTCCCTCTCCTGGGAGAGAACACGAAGGTGAAGGCGCCTTCGAAGCCGGCCTTCTCGAAAAGGTCGAGCGTTTCCTGGAAGTCTTCCTCGCGCTCCCCTGGGAAACCCACGATGATATCCGTCGTCAGAGAGATGGAAGGCACCGCCCGGCGGAGTCGGGTAGTGAGCGAGAGAAACGATTCCTTCGTATATTTCCGGTTCATGCGTTTGAGGATGCGGTCGCTGCCGGACTGCACGGGTAGATGCACATGCGGCATGATGTTCTCATGCCGGGCGATGGCGGCGATGGTGGCATCATCAAAGTCGTTCGGGTGGGA
The DNA here is from genome assembly GCA_003551005.1 of Mollicutes bacterium. Lineage (GTDB taxonomy): Bacteria > Bacillota_I > Bacilli_A > Izemoplasmatales > Izemoplasmataceae > T1SED10-81. The sequence continues at coordinate 64,434 of PULR01000033.1, read as the reverse complement.
GGTCGTGAATCGGAGGCGCGGAATCTTGAGAGCCGCGATGTCTTCAAGCAGATCCGCAAAGCTGTACTTGCGCGTCTGGAAGTCGCGTCCGTAGGCGTTGACGTTCTGTCCGAGCAGCGTGACCTCCTGATAGCCCGCTTCCTTGAGGTCGCGGATTTCTTCTATGATGTAGCCGGGGTCCCGGGAGCGTTCCCGTCCCCGGGTGTAGGGTACGATGCAGTAGGTGCAGAACTCATCGCAGCCGAACATGATATTCACGTAGGCCTTGGCGCTATGGAAGCGTCTCTTGGGCAGGTTCTCGACCAGCCGCCCCTCTTCGCTGAGGACTTCGATGACTCGTTCTTTGTTGAGGATGGCGTCTTCAAGAAGCTCCGGAAGCCGATGGATGTTGTGGGTGCCGAAAACCAGATCGACATACGGATAACGCTTGAGGATGCGGTCGGTCACGGATTCGTCCTGCGGCATGCACCCGGCCACGCCTAAAATGAGGTCGGGGTTGGTCCGCTTGTACTGCTTGAGACGTCCCAGCTCTCCGAAGACGCGATTTTCAGCGCTTTCGCGCACCGCGCAGGTGTTGAGCAGAATCAAATCCGCCCGGCGTTCGTCATCCGTACTTTCGAATCCCAGCTCCTCAAGGATGCCGCGAATGGTCTCGCTGTCGGCTTCGTTTCCCTGGCAGCCGTAGGTCGAAAGCAGATACGTCCGCCCCCTGCCGATGTTGCCAAGATTCTCCCGCTGCGCGAAATCCACATACGGGGTCTTTCCACGGAATCGCTTGCGGGCTTCTTTGGCCGAGGGGAGGGTATAAGTGTGGGTCTTTTTCATTGCGATCACCATTTCATTCGCTGATTCTCACCGGGGTCATCGAGACTTGTTCCAAATCGATCAGCACGCCGTTGAGCTGATCCGGACCATCCGTCTCAGGACGCAGGCGGACCGGCATGCCGGTGGTGAACTTCTTGAGCACGAGTTCCCTATCGGCGCCGAGGATTCCGTATTTCTTGCCGCACATCCCCAGATCCGTCAGATAAAGCGTCCCCTTGGGAAGCTGCATCGCATCGGCGGTAGGGACGTGGGTGTGACTGCCAACAACGGCGTCGACACGACCGTCGAGGTAATGGCCGAGCGCAAGTTTCTCGCTCGTCGTCTCGCCGTGCACTTCGACGATCAGATAATCCGCATCTGTATGCTTCAAAGCTTCATCGAGTGCTTCAAAAGGATTGTTCAGCGGATCGTGCATGAAAATCCGACCCATGACCTGCAGCAACCCCACGTGGATGCCGTTGTAGTCGACCACCTTGATGCCGGAGCCGGGGGTGTTCTTCGGATAGTTCAAGGGGCGCACGATGTTCGAATGGTCGATGAAATCAAAAAGTTCCCGTTTCGAGAACGCATGGTTCCCAAGCGTCACCGCATGCACCCCGAGGGACATCAGTCGCTTGTATTCCTTCCGGCGCAATCCGAGACCGTCCGAGACGTTCTCGCCATTGACGAAAAGCAGATCGTGCGGAAATTCCCTGCGCAGTCTGGGCAGATATTTTTCCACCGCTTCTAAGCCGGCGTTTCCATAGATGTCGCCTAAATAGAGGATTCTCATCTTCAGCACCCCTTCGAGGGACCCGCAGGTGAAAATAGTTCCAACTGCGGTTGATGACTTGTGAAAAGGCCTTCCGGCTTGCGGAAGGCCTTTGGTTTCATTTGGCGATGTCCTGCGCCCGCGTCTCGCGGACAACGGTGACTTTGATGGTGCCCGGATAGGACAGCTGCTCTTCGATGTCGGCCTTGATATCTCTCGCAAGCTTATGTGCGAGCGTGTCGTCGACTTTGTCGGGCTGGACGAGGACACGGACCTCGCGGCCGGCCTGGATGGCATAGGCCTGTTCGACGCCCTCGTGTTTCGAGGAGAGCTCCTCAAGGCTTTCAAGGCGCTTGATGTAGTTATCAAGCGATTCGCTCCGGGCGCCCGGACGAGCGGCGCTCAAAGCATCCGCTGCAGCGACGAGACCGGCGATGACGGTCGTGCTCTCGCTGTCGCCGTGATGCGAGCGAATGGCGTCGAGGACGGCTTCGGGTTCTTTGTAGCGGGAAGCGACCTGTTCCCCGATGTCGACGTGTGAGCCCTCGACTTCATGGTCGACGGCCTTGCCGATGTCGTGCAGCAGCGCCGCGCGCCGTGCAAGGATTTCATCCTCGCCGAGTTCAACGGCGAGCTTGCCGGCAAGATAAGCGCATTCGATGGCGTGTTGCAAAACGTTCTGGCCGTAACTGCTGCGGAAATGCAGTCGGCCGAGCAGTTTGACGAGATCCGGGTGGACCTTGCCGATGCCGACTTCGAACACGGCCTCCTCACCCTTGTCGCGGATGAAACGGTCGACTTCCTCGCGCATGCGTTCGACGACTTCCTCGATGCGGCCGGGGTGGATGCGCCCGTCCTTGACGAGGGCTTCAAGTGAACGCTTGGCGATTTCTCTGCGGATGGGGTCAAAGCCGCTGAGCACAACCGCCTCGGGAGTGTCGTCGATGATGAGGTCAACACCCGTCAGCGCTTCGAGGGTGCGGATATTACGACCTTCACGGCCGATGATTCGTCCTTTCATGTCATCGTTGGGGAGATTCACCACGCTGACGGTGCCTTCGCCCGTCACATCCTGGGCGTATTTCTGCATAGCCTGGGTGAGAATCTCCCGGGCTCTGCGGTCCGCTTCAAGCTTGGCTTTCTCCTCTTCGTCCTTGATGAACTGCGCGATTTCCTTCTCCATGTCCTCTTCGACACGTGTGAAGATCTGCTTTCTTGCTTCTTCTGTCGTATAGCCGGCGATGGATTCGAGTTTCTCATTCTGTTCTTCGATTAAACGCTCTAGTTTGCTGTTCTTGTCTTCGACGGCCTGTTTCTTCTGCTCAATAGTCTCTTCCTTGCGGTCGATGTTCGATTCGCGGCGGTCCAGATTCTGCGCTCGGTTGTCGAGCGTCTTTTCACGCTGGATGAGTTTGTTTTCCTGATTGGTGACTTCCTGCTTGCGCTCTTTTATCTCCTTGTCGAGTTCACTGCGCAAGTTATGAATTTCCTGTTTCGTCTCAAGAAGCGTCTGTTTCTTGTTCTGTTCCGCCGTCTTTATTGCATCTTCCACAATCTTGTTCGCTTGAGCCTGAGCCTTGTCGAAGCCTTTCTCAACGATGATGGCACGGGCGATGATGCCCGCGATCACACCGATAACCAACAACAGCAAACCGGAGACGATTAATACAAGGGGTTCAACCGTCATATTAATTCCTCCGTTTCTGCTTTATGGCACGGTCTTGCAAGGATTTGAAAATTCCCTTCCTAGCCCGGTCGGGCAGAAAGTACTTTTCTATTATACCTCGGCAGACAAGGCAAAGTCAATTGTAATCCCTTTCCTTCGGAGGCTGTCCCGTTCTGCCGCGCCGGCTGCAGCGAAGAAAAAAGAGCCCGGCGGGCTCTTACGCGATGTCGAGTTTTTCCCGGACCTGCTCTTCTAGGCGTCGGAGCAGATCCTCGTTCTCTTTGAGATGTTTCTTCACGTTCTCGCGACCTTGTCCGATTTTCTCCCCGTCATAGGAGAACCAGGAGCCGCTTTTCTTGATCAGTTCATGCTCGACCGCCAGATCGAGAACCTCGCCCGTGCGGGAGATGCCCTCGCCGTAGACCAGGTCGACCTCGGTCGTCTTGAAGGGCGGGGCGACTTTGTTCTTGACGACCTTGACTTTCGTGCGGTTGCCGATGATGTCGTTGCCGATCTTGAGCTGCTCCGCCCGGCGGATCTCGACGCGGACACTGCTGTAGAACTTCAATGCGCGACCGCCCGGCGTGGTCTCGGGGCTGCCGAACATCACGCCGACTTTTTCACGGATCTGGTTGATGAAGATGGCCGTCGTGTTGGATTTGCTGATGGCTCCGGAGAGTTTCCGCATCGCCTGACTCATCAGACGCGCCTGAAGCCCCACGTGGCTGCTTCCCATGTCGCCGCGGATTTCCGCTTCGGGTACGAGCGCGGCGACGCTGTCGACGACGACGATGTCGATGGCGTTGCTGCGGATGAGCGCCTCGGTGATCTCGAGCGCCTGCTCACCGGTATCCGGCTGGGAGATGATGAGATTGTCGGTATCGACACCGAGTGCACGGGCGTATTGGGGGTCAAGCGCGTGCTCCGCGTCGATGAAGGCGGCATAGCCTTCCGACTGCTGCGCCTGGGCGATGGCATGCAGCGCGAATGTCGTCTTCCCCGAGGATTCGGGGCCATAAATCTCGACGATGCGGCCCTTCGGGTAGCCGCCGATGCCCAGGGCCTGGTCCAATCCGAGCGAGCCGCTCGGGACAGTCTCGATGTTTCGGGCGGCTTCATCGGAGCCGAGAATCATCACCGCTCCTTTGCCGTGGTTCTTCTCGATGTCCTTCATAGCTTGGTCCAACGCTTTTTTGCGGTCGTTATTGGCCACAGGGAACGCCTCCTTCTACATTTCGATAATACGGGTGGGCAAGTCGTTTCGCTTTTTTATTTCGTGTGGGCGATGCTGGGCATGTTCTTGATCAGATAATCGACGCCGCTGATGAGTGTCAATGCGGTGGCGATGTAGAGGATGACGAGGCCCGGCGTCACAATATGGAAGAACAAGAGGATGATGGCGATGAGCGTCGAGGCGGTCTTGTACTTTCCGAGATTCGAAGCGGCGATCACCGCGCCGTCGCCGACGACGATCAGCCTCAGTCCCGTCACGATCATCTCGCGCGAAAGGATGATGAAGACGACCCACATCGGAACGACACCGGTCTCGAGAAGCATCAACAACGCCGCCATGACCAGCAATTTGTCCGCCAAGGGGTCCAGAAACTTGCCGAACGTCGTCACGAGCCCGTGCTTGCGGGCGAGATACCCGTCCACGTAATCCGTCAGGGAGGCGAAGATGAACAACAGCCCGAGGCCGACGGCCAGCGGGTTCAAGTCGCTTGCCTGAGGGTCGAGGGCGGCCGTATCCAAATAAAAAATCACAAGCATCAGGGGAATGAGCAATACACGAGCCATGGTTATCTTGTTCGGCAGATTCACGAAGCATCACCTCATTGCGATTATATCACAAAGGACCGGGGCCCTCAACGATGTGTCCTTCAGGATTCTTCATCCGCGGATGCTTTCAGTTTCACATTGTGATAGACAGCCTGGATGTCGTCGTAGTCATTGATCAGCTCCATGAACTGTTCGAAACGCGCGTACTGCTCCTCATCAAGTTCCACGAGCGTTCTGGGATACCAGCCGCTCTCCGAATGCACAATGTCCAGTCCATGCCTCCTGAATGCCGCTTCGAGCTTGTCGTGGTCTTTTCCGTTGCCGACGACCAAAACGCCGTCCGCTTCATTTGAAAGGTCGATCACCTCGAGATCCTCCTCGATGAGCAGATCCAAAAGCTCATCCTCGCCAAAACCCCGGACGAGCAGATAGGAATGGTGGTCGTAGAGGTGCTCGACCGCGCCGCGGACACCGAGCTTGGAGCCGATCTTCGTGAAGCAATAGCGTACGTCGCTGACCGTCCGGTTGACATTGTCCGTCAAGGCATCGATCAAAAACGCACTGCCGCCCGGGCCGAACCCTTCATAGCGGACGTGCTCGAAATCCTCTCCACTTGACTCTTCCGCTTTTTTCAAGTTCCGCTCGATGATGTCTCCGGGCACGTCGTCGCGTTTCGCCCGCTCGATCAGATGTCGAAGCTCGTCGTTGCTTTCGAGGTTCGTACCTCCCCGCCGGGCGGATACATAGATTGCCTTCCCGTAGCGGGCGAAGAGCTTGCTGCGTTTCAAATGCGTCTTCTGCTTGTCCTCTTTGCGTACCAGATATTTCCTGCCCATGTCGCTCCCTCGCTTTCGATGATGCTGTCAGCTGATCAGTCGCTGCGACATTCTTTTTTCAGTATTGTCTCCTCGTCCTTCAGCTCGACGTAGCCAGCCTTGTATAGACGGCCGAGCGCGCGTTTGAAAGCGGCCTTGCTCATATGGAAAGCGCTGAAGATCATCTCCGGATCCGAACGATCCGTATAGGGAATGCGGCCCTCGGATTCAAGCATGTCAAGAATCCGCCGCGCGTCCTCGTCGATCATCGATTCTTTTTGTTTAGTGAGCCGGCCGTTGTATCGCAGGTCGTCCCGTTTTGTGGTGATCGTGACCTCGACGGCCTCGCCCAGCCGACGGGCGTGACGGGTGTGCTTGCGGTAAACGAAGATCTCGTGGCCCGCTTCCGTAAAAAGGACCAGCCCTTCGTCAGCGTGATAGACAACATACGCGGTGAGGGTCTCACCGACCGTGAGCGGTTCCTCCGCCCGCACAGCGTCGAAAAGGGCGAGCCGCCGAACGGGGACGGCCACCATCTGATTAGCGGAGACCTTCAGACGGCAGAGCAGACGATCGCCGACTGCCGGCCATTCGCGCTTCAAAGGCGGCAGGTAGTCCTTAGAGACCAGCATATCCTTATCCAGGCCGATATCGACGAAGACCCCGAGTCCTTCTTTCTTCTCCACCACACGGACGAAAGCGGCGCGCTCTACATCGATATACGGCCGGCGCAGGGTGATGGCAAGCCCTTCGCGATGCCGGATGTAGACGAACGCTTCCAGGCGTTCGCCCACCTCGAGCGTGCGGCTGGTTTCTTTATCGGGAAGTCTGAGCGTCGCTTCGGGATGTTCGAGGATGTATCCATCCGGCTCGCGCCGGGCGACGGTGAATGGGTTCCAATGGCCGATTTGCAACTGGGGCATGATACCACCTCTTTGACAGTATAACAAAACCGACGGCGACATTCACTTCAAGCGCCCGAGGCCATCATAAGGATTGCTTTTCACAAGACGGTTTGATAGAATTGACGTGGCAGTCCAAAACAATCGACAGGAGGTGAGAACGTGGCAAACATCAAGCAGCAGCGCAAACGCGTGCGGCAGGATGCGGGAAAGCGCAGCCAAAGACAGAGTTTCCGCAAAAGAGTCCGCACGGCCATCAAGCATGTCGAGAGACACATCGAGAACGGCGACGCCGAACAGGCCCGCAAAGCTCTCAATCATGCGAACAAGAAACTTGACATGGCTCAGTCCAAAGGCCTCCACCACAAGAACTTCGTCGCGCGTCACAAATCAAGGCTTCAACAGCGATTCAACGAACTACGATAAAAGTCTATTCCCGGGAATAGACTTTTTTTATTCAGGCATTCAGAATGAACAATTCAAGCGCCAGGCGCTTTTCAAGCCGCCCGGACTTGATGGAATAATCCAGGTCCTCCAGCTGCTTGAGGTGCTTTTCGATGCGGTCCCGCGAAACCTGCTTGGCGTTTTGCACCATGTAGTAGGCGCGGCCGCTCTTGACGTTGTAATGATGCTGGACATCGTCCTGGGAATACCCCTTCTCGAGCAGCGTCTTCACCTGCATCATCTCACGATATTTTCCCACCACGACGCCTAACACGCGCAAGGGATCCTCGCTGTAGGCGGTCAGGTCGCGATACACTTCCAAAGCGCGCCGATGGTTTCCTTCAAGCAGGGCGTTCGTGATCTCGTAGACGTTCTCTTCGACATTACGCGTCACGACCCGTTTCACGATATCCTTGTCGATCGAGGCCATCCCTTCCGCGTACAACAGCAGCTTCCGGGTCTCGCTGTAGGCCATCTCGGTACTCCCTTGAATGCGGCGGACGAATTCCGCAAGGGCGTCGCGTTCGATATTGACCCCGGCATTGGCCAGCTGACGCTTGATCCAGGCCGAGAGGTCCTGGGCGCTCTTGAGGCGGCATTCGGTCACCTCCGCTTGATGCTTGAGGGTCTTGACCAGCTGGGAACGATTGTCGAGTTTCGCGCTGGGAACGGTCAGAATGAACAGCGTCTCCTCGGTGGGGTTCTCGAGGTATTCACCGAGATAGCCCCGGTTGTGTTCGGGCTGCTTGTTCACCTTCCGCGTGCTCAAGAACCAGGCGTTCTTCGCGACGACGACCTTCCACTCGCTCATGAAGGGGATCGTCATCGCGTCGTTGACGGCCTCCTCGATCGGGGTCTCTTCCAGATCGTAGGTGGTGACGTTGAAATCATCGACACCCAGCTTGCGAATCAGCTGATTGACTTTGTTGCGGATGTGGAAATCGTCTTCTCCGTAGAACAGCTGGATGTTCGGCTGCATGGTATCACCTCAGTGCCATTATAGCATACCCGGCAGGTCAATTCGCAGTGTTTTTAAAGCGTCTTCCGAAAAGATAGCGAATGCGGACGCTGCCATGCGCATCGAGACGAAAAACCTGGATGTCCCTCGCTTCAAGCCGCTCGATCACGCACGGTGACGGATGGTTGAAGCGGTTCCCCAAACGGGCCGGAACCAAGGCAACTTCCGCATCGACGGCTTCAAGAAAAGCATTCGAGGAGGACGTTGCCGATCCATGATGCGGAACTTTTAGCACATCGGCCTGCAATGCCTGCAGGGACGGGGAAAGAAGCAGAGTTCGCTCCCTCGGCCCCTCGATGTCCCCGGTGAAGAGATACGTCTCGTCCGCTTCGAGCCTGAGGACCACGGAACGGTCGTTCTCGCCGGAATGTGGATATTCCAGCGGAAGCACCTCGAAGACGAATCCCCCGCAGGAGATGGACCGACCCTCGAAGTCGGACTGGTTGACATTCGTGATCCGCTCGCCGATCGCGAATCGCGCCTCGATGTCGGGATAGGCACCGTAGTGGTCGAGATGGCGGTGCGTCAGCACGACATAATCGAGCCGCCGGATGTTCTTGCGTTCGAGCGCGGAGACAAGGTTTTGATGCGGGTCCGGCTCGCCGGTGTCGATGAGGATGTTGCAGCGGTCATGACGATCACGGACAAGAAAGGCGTCCCCGCGCACATCGAACATCTCGACTTCGCGATACGGCACGAAGAGGGGCTGAAAAACCAAGAACACGCACAATGCGACAAGACCCGCGGCAGCCCTCCAGTACGATCGGCCGGCGCTCCAGCGACTCAACCCCCAGACCAACAGCCCGTAATACCCGGCGCGGAAGATGCCGGGCGGGATGCTGAATCGCAGTCGGATTGCGCCATAGGCATCGAAAAAAGTCACCGCCGCCTCGAAAACATTCGCCGCCACAACCAGCACCGGTTCGAAGAAGCGAACGGCGAACGTCGCATAGGTCAATGGTAGAATCACCAACGTCAAAAACGGGCCGAGAAGGACATTCAGCACGACACTGGTCAGGTTCGCCTCACCGTTAAAATCCAGCACCAGGGGCAGGGACACCAAAAAGGCCGCGCCCGAGACCGTGAAAAGCTGTTCAAACCGGGATTTCCTCATGAGATGGGGAGCCAGCAGCAAAATCGTCAGCGACACGGAGAAGGACAGGATGAACCCTGAATGCACCGCATAATGGGGTCGCCACATCAGCAGCGCCACGGCGAGCCAGGCGACAATATCAACCGGCTCCAGTCCAAGCTTGAACCGGCGGTTGAAGATGAGCACGCTCGCCGTCAGGGACGCGCGCACGACCGACGGCGCCAGACTGCTAAGAAACAAGAACCCGCCCAGCATCACAAGCACCGCGCCGTCGCGGATGCGGTCGTCGCCGGTCCACGAGGCTCCCTTGTGTACGCAGAGCGCAAGGAAGGAGACATGCAGCCCGGACACCGCGAACAGGTGGGAAAGCCCCAGCCCCGCCACAGACTCGAGAAAGGGCTCGTCGAAATGCGAACGTTCGGCCAGCACGAAAGTATGAAGATAAGGCGCGGCGTCGTAGGTCGCAATCCGGGCCTCGATCCTTCCTTTCAGCGTATACGGTGTGAAACGCTCCTCCAGGCGGACAACCTCTTCCGCGTACAGGATGCCGTCGATGCCTTCGGCCTGAAGATAGGCGCCGTAATCGAACCCGCCGAAGAAACCTCTCATTGGGAAGGGTTCCACGTCTCCGGTAACGCGGAGACGGTCTCCTGAACGGACCGGGATATCCTCATAGACAAGCAGTCTGCCGGATTGGCTCCTCAGGGTGAAACGGGGATGCTCCCGTCCGGCTTCGACGTTCGTGACGACGCCTTCATGAACACGATCCGCGACCTCACGGGGCGTAATGAAAAGAAAGCCCGCCGCAACGAAACCGGCAAGCAGCGCCACCACGATCCCCACCAGCAAATCCCGCCGGATTACGCGCAGCCAGAGCACCGTCGCCGGCACAAACAACGCGACAATCTCGAGCGCATACACGGAGAGGGCCACGACGATCAGCGCAAGCGGCCCGAATCCTTCAAACCGTGATAAGCGGACGCAGCTGCTCAAGCGTCGCCTCCCCGATGTTCGATACCTCGAGCAATCCCTCCACCGTCTCGAAACGTCCGTTCTCCTCGCGGTAGACGACGATGGCCGACGCGGTCGCAGGACCGACATTCGGCAGCGAGCGGAGCGCCTCCTCCGAGGCGGTGTTGATGCAAAGCGGGCCGTCATCGTCCACACCGCCGGGCTCTTTTAGCTCATGCTCCCTCTCGCCCTCGAAGGGGATCCAAACCTGCTCTTCATCCTGCAGTCTTCTTGCGAGGCTCAACCCGCGGACATCCGCATCGCTGCGCAGACCCCCTGCGTAGTCGATGATCTGAAACAGCCGCAAGCCCTCCTCGATCCGATACACCCCCGGGTTCCGGACTGCGCCCTGGATATCCGCGTATCGCACGGGGTCGCCTTCGCTTTCGGGAACGGGCAGGGGCTCGAAGGGGTCCTCTGAAACAGGGTCCTCCCCTTCACCGAGAACGTTCAACGCCACCGCCGAGACCATCACCAGCACCGCCACGACGGGCAGCACCCATCGTTTCCATCCTGTCATGAAAAAACCACCCCTCTCGCCTTGATACTTCGGGCGTGAGGGGAGGTTTTGCTTGTGATTATTTGAAGGCTTCGACATCCACTTGCGGGACGTCGTGCCAGATTTTCTCGATTTCATAGTAATCCCGTTCCTCGGGCGTGAAAAGGTTGATGACAATATCCTGCCCATCCAGCAGGACCCATCTGGCCTGCTCGCCGCCCTCGACGGTGAAGCGCGGATAATCCGCTTCATCGAACGCATCGCGGAGCCGCGCAATAGCGGCCTTCAGCTGCCTTGCATTCTGACCGCTGCTGATGACGACGTAATCGAAGAACGGGGAAGCGGTCCGCACATCGTAGACGACAATGTCCTCAAGCCGGACATCGTCCAATGTCCTGACGACCAATGCGAGTTTTTTCATCTGTTGCCTCCTTTTTTTGCGTAATAGTCCCGGGCCAGATAGGCGGTTTCCGGGATGTGGCCACCTTGTGCCTCGAAGTGCGTGATGGAGTTGTCCATCGCCAGAAATACGGCCAGATCAAGATCTTCGAACGCGACCGGGCGGACTTTCCGGCACGCTTCATAAGGACGGTTCGGCTCGATGTAGTCGCTGATGAAGAGAATGCGTTCGAGCACGGACATGCCGGGTCTTCCCACGACGTGCGAGGCGATCGCACGGAGGATCTCCGGATCCTCGATGCCGTGCTGCTCCTTCGCGTAGGCGGCCGCGCTGAAGGCGTGATGAAGCGGCTCGGCGTATTCCCTGAGCACCTCTTCAGGGTAATGACGGCGGATGAGGGCGGCATGCTGCTTCGGGGAGAGCGGCTTGGTGCGATCATGCAAAAGCGCCGCGAGCGCCGCACGCAACGGCGAGACACGATGCTTTCTTGCCAGCTGGAGCGCCGTGGCGAGCACCCCTTGGGTATGCCTCAAGCGTTCAGCGTTTCCTGCGAACGTGTCTTCGACATCGGCGCGGACTCTGCCGAGATTCATATCAGTGCCTCCCGCTGATAAGGCCGGATGCCTTTGGGGGTATAGACACGGATGACGCCCATGCCCTTCACCGTAAGAAATCCGAGTCCGGGAAAGACGATGTCCGTCTTGCGCTCGTCCTTCAAGGGGAACTGATCGACATGGAACTCATGCGTTTGCTCCCCTTCGAAAGGAGGCGTCAGGTCCTTGAAGGCATGCCTATCAAAGTATTGATCGGCGTTGAGCATCTTGGTGCGATGGACGACGACCTCTTCGGAGACATAGATAGTGAAAGAGGAAGGCAGACCCTTGAGGAAGTCGAGTCGGGCGAGGGCGCCGAGGAAAAGCGTCTGGTTGACCTCGAGCTGATAATTACGGGGCTTCACGGTGCGCGTGGGCCGCACGGCCTTCAGCGAAGCGGCATCGAGAAGGTTGTAGTAGTGGTTGCGGTTGAAGAGGCCCGGGGTGTCGAACAACCTCGCGCCTTCAAAAGGGATTTCAATGAAATCCTGTGTCGTGCCCGGCGCGTAGAAGGTCGTAATCGGCCCGGCTCCATCGGCGTCGAGCATGCGGTTGATAAGCGTGCTCTTGCCGACGTTGGTCGCACCAACGACATAGACGTCGCGGCCTTTCGCCTCGGCGGCGATCGACTCGACGAGCCTGTCGACGGCGCGCGCATCGAAGGCGCTGAGCATCTCGAGCCGGATCGGACGGAATCCTTCATCCAGAAGCAGCCGGTTCAACCGATGCTTGAGTTTCGAATCCTTCACTGCTTCCGGGAGAAGGTCGCGTTTGTTGGCGACGATGAAAAGATTGTCCTTGCGGGCGAATGGACGCAGCGAGGGAATCAGCGACCCTTCGATGTCGAAGAGGTCGATGACCTGTACGATCAAGCTGTCCGGATCGATTTTTTCGACCATCGACCGGTAATCCTCCGCTTCGAGGGTGGTCGGAATCACCTTTCCGTAGTGACGCATGCGATAGCACCGCTGACAGTAGACCGTCTCCTCCGTCTCGAGGTTCTTCGGGGTGTAGAACGGACGATGCGGGTCGGTATTCTGCAAGGTCCCGCCGCAACCGATACAGGTTTTTCCCATCATGCATCCCTCGCTTTCAGCTTCAGCGCTTCGAAGCGCTCGGGGTGGGCTTTCTCCACACGGCGAAGCATGCGGCGCTCCAGCCAGCGATTCAGCCGTGTATACCATCTCTCACTCCCGGGGCGAAGCGGATGTACGAGCGCCGCATCGAAACCTGAGCGTTTCGCTCCGTAGATATCGGTCATCACCTGGTCGCCGACAACGAGCACGCTTTCCGGGCGGGCGTTCGGAGCGACCTGCTTGAGCGCCCGCCGGAAACCGCTCTTCAGCGGCTTCCGGGCATGATGCACGGCCGGTATTCCGAGCGACTTCGCCAAGGGGGTGATGCGCCGTTTGTGATTGTTCGAGAGCAGCGCGACATCGAAACGCTCCTTCGCACATTCAAGGAACGCCTGGATGTCCGCCTCGGGATAATCCGAATCGTAGTCGACCAGCGTGTTGTCGATATCGAAAAGCAGCACACGATAACCGGCCGCTTGAAAGGAGTTCAAATCAAACTCCTGAACACGCCGGGCGTGATAGTCGGGAAGGCATTTGTCCGGGTCGATGAAATACTGCAACATGTCCTCGCCTCCTTGTATGCGTCCCTAGTATACTAAAGCGGGGCGGTTTTGTCACTTGCCCGGGTGAATGCGGCGTGGCGACGCTTGAGGTCCTTCTCTCGCGCGCGGAAGTCCGGGCAGAGCTTCGCGAGGGTGTCATAGAAGGCGCGGGAATGGTCCGGATGCAGAAGGTGGCTCATTTCATGGGCGACGACGTATTCCAGACAAGTCCGCGGGTAATGAATCAGGGCAAGATTCACCCGTACCCGCCGCCGCGAGGGGGTACAGCTCCCGAAACGCGTCTCCATGCGCCGCGGAAAGATTTTCACCTCGGCAGGGAGCGCTGGGTGTCTTTCTTGCAGCACCTCTGCGATGGCCTGCGCTTCGCGGCCCAGCAGCTGCTTACAGAACCTTTCAAGCGCAGCCGCATAGGCTTCGATGTCATCCTCTTTCGATTGGACGTGCACTGTATCATCTTTGAGCCAGACACGAGGGGAAGTGCCGATTGCAGTCTTCAGCGGGTAGCGGTGTCCGAACAGCCACACACACCCTTCCTCGAACGGCTTCAGGCGAAGGGGCGGGAGAATCGGCAGCGCGTCAAGGGCGGCTAGATGTCGGCGGGCAAAGTCGAGAATCGCGGCATCCGACATGAAAAACGGCGCCCCTACCTCGAAGTGGGTGCGTCGTCTGCGCTTGAACTGAATGCGTTTGCGGCCACGGTGCCGGTGGATGTGAAGATGATACGTGCGATCGTGGGTCTGGAGGATTCTCACAGCGAGGACAGCACCTTCTGGACGGCCTCGCCAAGTTTTTCCAACGCCGCCTCGAGGCTGTTTTCGTGAAAATCCAGCTGGTCCGGCTCACCCGGTAGGTCGCTGATGGTGCGCACCGGCAGGAACGGCGTACCCGTCAGCTCGCAGACCTGCGCAACCGCCGCGCTTTCCATGTCGACGGCACGGATATCGGAATCCAACCGCTTCAGGGCGGCGGGGTCGGTGAGGAACTGATCGCCGCTGGCGATGAGACCGTTTTTCACCTCATCCTTGTCAAAGGCCCGCAGGGCCTTTTCAAGCAACTCCGGATCGGTCTTGAAGATGCGGTCGAACTCGGGAATCTGCGCTTGCTTGTAGCCAAAAGGCGTCACGTCGACATCATGCTGCAAGGTGCCGCTGCCGAGGACGACATCGCCGAGCCGCACGCCGATGCCGCCGGCAATGCCGGCTGTGATGACGGCGTCCGGACGAAGGGCGCGGATAAAAATCGTCGCGGCATAAGCCGCCGAGACCTTGCCTATCTTCGTGCGCAACAAGTACACCTCATGATCCCCTGCTGCGAACTGCAGGGCATGCACCCCTTCAAGCGGCACCGATTGGCCTTCGCCAAGCTCGGCGCGCACCGCGGCGAGTTCTTCTTCCATCGCACACAGGATTCCGATCCGCATCCCGTTCACCTCGCTTGTTATGGAGAAAAAAAACGACGGACGTTCTAGCGCTATTTGACTTCCATGACTTCAACGACGGTTTCCTTGTTGGCGCCGGTCTTGACCCGCTTGGACTGACCCTGCTTCATGCCGAGAAGCGCCCGGCCGATGGGGGACTCGTTGGAGATCTTGTTCTCGAAGGGATCCGCCTCGAGCGAACCGACGATGTTGTAGTACTTCTCCGTGTTGCCGTTGATTCTCAGCTTCACCGTCTTGCCGATGCTCACCTTGTCGCCCGGTGAGACATCGATCAGCTCCGCGTGCTTGAGGATGTATTCGATCTCCTTGATGCGGGCTTCGATGCGGGCCTGCTCATCGCGCGCCGCGTCGTAGTCCGCATTGTCACTCAAGTCGCCTTGCGAGCGGGCCTCCTTTAAAGCCTCGAGATTGCGTTCCCGTTCCGTTGTCTTGAGTTCGTGCAGCTCCTGCTTGAGCTTCTCGAACCCGGCTTTTGTGAGTTTGTGGCCGTTGTTGTCCATGTTGAAACCTCCTTTTCGGATTAAAGCCATTCTATCATGTTTTCCTAGTTGTGGCAATTGAATTCGGCGCTTGTTTGCGAAGGATGTCGTAGGGCTTGAGGGCGACGTCCGTCCGCAGTCGCAGACGCTGTCTGGGGTGGCGGGCAACGGCGATGGGTATGCCGGCTTCGTCCCTCAGCTCGCTGATTGTGATGGTCTCCCCCGGAAGATCGGGCGAGAGGACCTCGAGCGTATCCCCCACCCGGAAGGGGCTGCGCTGTTCGAGGACTGCTTCGCCGCGCTCGGTGTCATAATCGCGGACCAAAGCGGCGAAACGCTGGATTGGACGTCTCGCATCCCGGCTGAAAAGCTGGGCGTCCCGCGTGGGCGTCCCGCGGAGATGACCGGAGGCTGTCGGACGGTTCTCGGCCTTGGCGATCTCCTCAAGGAACGTCTTTAGCTTGAGCGGTTCGCCGGCGTGCAACGTATCAATCAGCCGCCGGTAGGTGTTGACGACGGTGGCGACATAGTGCACGCTCTTCATGCGCCCTTCAATCTTTAACGCGTCGATGCCGAGCGAATAGAGCTCGGGCACTTCCTGTATTGCCTGCAGATCTTTCGCGCTCAGGGAGAAGGCATCCTCGAAGCGGCTTTCAAGACGCGGGCCCAGCAGCTCGTAGGCCCACCGGCAGGAATGCGCACAACCGCCCCGGTTGGCATCCCGGGCGGCCAGCGTGTTCGAGAGCGTGCATTTCCCCGAATAGGATGCGCACATGCCTCCGTGAACGAAGGCCTCGAGCTCTACACCGGTGCGTGCGCGAAGCGTGCGGATCTCTTCAAGCGAGAGCTCCCTCGCGAGGATGACCCGCTCCACGCCGCGCGAATACCAGAAGTTCACGGCCTCGCTGTTCGTCAACGATTGCTGGGTCGAGACGTGTACGGGAAGCGACGAATGCTGCAGCGCCAGCTGGATGATTCCCGGGGACGCACAGATGAGCCCGTCGATACCGATGCGTTCAAGCTCTGCGAGATAGTCGCAGAAACCATCGAGCTCACCGGGTCGTGGCAGGATGTTGGTTGTGACATAGACGCGGGCGCCGCGGGCGTGGGCATGACGGACGCCCTCGGCAATGTCGGCGAGCGTGAAATTCGACGCCCGGGCTCGGAGGCTGAACGACTTTCCGCCGAGATAGACCGCATCCGCGCCGTACCGGATGGCTACTTTGAGACGTTCAAGATCTCCAGCGGGCGCAAGCAGTTCCGGCCGTGCCATCACGATCGACCGCCCGGTTTCAGACCCGTCTGTTCGAAGAGGAATCCTGAATCGTACTGACGATAATCGCCTTTGATGGTCTGCCCGCTGCGTGCACGGGCGTAATCCTCGACGGCGGTGAGCACGGCAGCGTCTTCAAGCAGAAGGGAATCGACGATCAAAAAATCAAGATGGTTCTTGAACGACTCGACGGCTTGGAAGGCGGCACTCGGATGCGGGCGGAAGATATGCGTTCCGCGGGCGTCTTCGTAGATGGGACAACGCCCTTCGCGGGAGTGTTCCCGGATGTAGTGCACAATCCCGCGGGCAGGGGGGGATTGTTGCTGCTGCTCGGCGAAGAGCGACAGCTGATGACGGCGTGAATGGAACATGTTCAAATGCCCGTGTCCGACGAAGGCAAGCTTGGCATCGGTCTCTTCGGCAATGCGCTCGATGCCTTCAAGCGTACTCTCTCGTGCGAGGACATGGACATCGACGCCGGCAGCGGCGAGCGCGCGGACATCGGCCGCCGAGGTGACATATGTCTCCGGATGATAGATCAAGGGCAGTTCCAGCCCCACTGCCTTCGCGAGCCGGATGATAGCAAGATCGGCAAACAGAAGGCCGCTGGCCGAAACTCCCCGGAGCGCTTCCAGCGTTTGCTTCACTTGTGGCAATTCCTCTTCGTGGATGATGGCGTTCATGGCGAGCCAGACATCAAATCCAGCGCCACTGACATCCTTGAGAAGTTCGCGCAGCCGGGAGGGTTTATAATTCTCACGGAACCGCTGTGCGAACGGGGCGACACCAAAAATGACGCCGTCCGCGGACGACGTCTTCAAGGATTCAACTAGCGGCGCATCCGCCGCAACGATAATGTCCATAAATCAATCCTCCACCTTGATCGCCAGCAGCAACCCATCGCCGATGTCATAACGCGCCACATCATAACCGGGCCGTGCAAGCAGCCGCTCGTTGAACTGCTGCATCCGCTCGATCAGCCGGCGGTGGCGGGGCGCGGCCCTCTCGGGGTCGAGGCCCTTGAAAGAAGCATTATCGGCGAGCACGAAGGCGCCCGGCGCGAGATACGGCTCGAAGGTCTCGAAGATGTTAAGATAGGACGCCTTCGCCGCATCGATGAACAGCCCGCCGATCGGGCCCTCCGGCAGGGGGAGCGCGGCCGATTCGGCCGGCTGCGCCACAAAGCGCACACGGTCGGCGACCTTGAACTGTCCGGCGTGAAGGGTCGCTTCTTCGGCCAGCTTTGCCTGCTTTTCATAGCCGACGATTTTCAGATCCGGCGTATGCAAAGCGACGCGGAGGGCGGAATAGCCGATGGCGCTGCCGGCCTCCACGAGCACATCGATCCGGCTCAGTTTCACCATCTGTTCGAGGAAGCGGGCGCACGACTGTGAGACAATCGGGATGCCGCGCGCCATCGCGAGGCTACGGAGCCGTTCAAGGGTCGCTTCGCTCACTGTTCGGTCGGTTCCTCTTCGGCGAACCGCTCGAGCTCCACCTCGATCAGATTCCACTCCTCATCGGTCTCGATGGGCGTGAGCGTACCGCCGTCTTCCTCGGCGGATTCTTCATAGATCATGGCGTAGACTTCGCCACTCTCATCGTCGGGTTCCTTGAACACGACGTAGCTCTTGCCGGTCTGTTCTGAGGCGAAGGTGTGGACAATCTCGTATTCCTTCTCGTTGCCGGCCTCATCTGTCACGCGGATCCGGTTTTCATCCATCCTGGTCATCCTCCTTTCCGCCGTCGAGATAGCTCTGCAGAAGCAGGACGGCGGCCTGCTTGTCGAGCGTCTGTTTGCGTCGACGTTTCGGCTGTCCCGCCTCGATGAGCGTATCACGGGCCTGCTTGCTGGTCAGCCGTTCATCGTACAACGTTATTCTAACATCCACCCGTTTTGCCAACAAATCCTTGAACCGTTCGACCTTGCGGGCCTGTTCGCCCGGGGTGCCATCGAGACGCTTCGGATAACCGAGGACGACGGTGCCAACGGATTCCTCCTCGATGAGATTCGCGAGATACTCAAGGGGGGTGTCGAAGTCGCCGGGGTCGAAGCGCACGGTGCCCACACCCCGCGCGAGCCACCCGGAGGTGTCGCTGATCGCAACACCCAGGGACGCGTCGCCTAAGTCCAGGCCCAGGATCTTCAAGACAGTCTGTCCTTCACGAAGGCGACGACCTCGTCGACCTTCTCAATGTCCCTCGCGCCCGCCTGGGCGAAAGTCGGCTTGCCGCCGCCACCGCCGCCCGCCATCGAGGCGGCCTCCTTGACGAGGTTCCCGGCATGGATGTCGGGGTTGTTGCTTTTGCAGATGAAGATCAGCTTATCCTCGAGCACGTTCGCGAGGAAGACGGTCGCCCCTTCGGCATGCTCGGCCAGACGGTCGGCGAGTGTCTTGAGCGACCCGCTGTCGACGCCGTGGGTCTTGACGACGATGTTTCGGTTTTCATCCTGCTGTTTCAGATATTGTTCAAGGCTTTGCAGCTGTTTTTGCCGGCGGCGTTCCTCGAAGGTCTTGCCGAGTTCCCTGACGTGCCGCTGCAGGGATTCGACCCGGTGCCTGAGGTCGATGACATCCTGATAGGAGCCCTGCGGATGGAAGGGCCCGGGCGGTTCATAATCCAGTTCGATGCCTTCCGAAGCGGCCTCTTCAAGCAGATTGCCGGCCTTCTTCTTTAGATGGTCGAGCTGGGAGAGGAAGCCGTGCAGGTATTCACCGATGGCGTGTACACGCTCGCCCGCGAGCGCGACGATGCGGTAGATGCCGGAGCCCTTCGATTCAATCGAGGCGATGGCGAAACCGCCGATCTCCCGGGTGTTGGAGACATGCGTGCCGCCGCAGAGATCCAGCGTCTCGTCCATGTTTACCATGCGCACTTCGTCCTCGTACTTCTCGCCGAATTCGGCGATGGCGCCGCGTTTCTTCGCCTCCTCGACGTCCGCGTATTCCACGTCGACGTCAATAGCGTCCGCAATCCGCTGATTGACGCTTGCTTCAAGTTCGAGCACCTGCTCGTCATCGAGCGGTTCGTGGTGGTTGAAATCGAAACGCAGGTAATCGGGCCCGACCAGGCTGCCCTGCTGACCGACGTGCGGACCGAGCTTGCGCCTGAGCGCGCTATAGAGGAGATGCGTCGCGGAATGATGGGCCTTTGTCAGCTCCCTGGATCGCTCATCGACGTGAAGACGGACCGTGTCGCCGGCCTGCAGACTATGTTCGTCGAGCACGTGCAGATGCTGACCGTTCGGCAGCCGCTGCACATCATGCACGGTGTAGACCTGCTCGTCCTTGACGATGACGCCGCTGTCGGCGATCTGGCCGCCGCTTTCGGCATAGAAGGGGGTCTCCCTGGTGACGACGCCGTCGTCGAAGACCTTGATTATATCACTCTGTACCTGGGTGGTCTCATAACCGACAAAACGGCTCTCCTCAGTGAACTGCAGAAACTCCGGCCGCTGGTCGTGCATGGAGGCGGCCTCCTTGCGGGCGGCGCGTGCCCGCTCCCGCTGCATGGCCATCTGTTCGTGGAAGCCTTCCTTGTCGACCGTGAAACCCGCGGCGCTGGCGTATTCCTCCGTCAGCTCGACGGGGAACCCATAAGTATCGTAGAGCTTGAAGGCGTCCTTGCCGTCAATGATCTTCTCTTTTCCTTCGAGCAGCTCTTCAAGCAGCTTCTCGCCGTGTTTCAACGTCTCGAGGAACTGCTTCTCCTCCTTGTTCACCAGCTTTTCGGTGAAGGTCCGGGTGCGCTCGAGGTAGGGATAAGTCTCCTTCATCATCTCGACGACGACAGCCACAAGTTCGCCGAGAAAGGGTTTCTCGATTCCTAGGTGGCGACCGTGTTTGATGGCGCGTCTGAGGAGGCGGCGAAGCACGTAGCCGCGACCGTCGTTGGAGAAAGTCGCGCCGTCGCTGAGGGCGAAGACGACGCTGCGGATGTGGTCGGCGATGACCTTGAAGGACATCCCGCCGTCATAGTCGCGGCCGCTTAACCGTTCAACGGCTTCAATGATCGGATAGAACAGGTCGGTCTCGAAGTTGGTCGGGGTGTTCTGGATGACGCAGGCGACGCGCTCAAGACCCATGCCGGTGTCGATGTTCTTCTGCGGAAGCTCGGGGTATTCCTCTCTTGAGAGGCCCTCCTTGGCGTTGAACTGCGAGAAGACAATGTTCCAGATCTCGATGTAGCGGTCGTTGTCGACATCGTTCTCGATCAAAGACAGATCGGCCTCCCCGTAGGCGTCGCCGCGATCGTAGAAGATTTCCGTCGAGGGGCCGCACGGACCGGGGCCGATCTCCCAGAAACATTCCTCGCTCTCGAGGATGCGTTCATCGGGAATCCCGACCTCGCGCCATTTCTTGCGGGATTCTCGATCGGTCGGATAGACCGTCACGTACAGACGCTCCGGGTCGAGGTTGACCCACGATTCGCCGGTGAGCAGTTCATATCCCCCCTCAATGGCTTCATCGCGGAAATAATCCCCGATGGAGAAATTACCGAGCATTTCGAAGAACGTGTGATGGCGGGCCGTCTGACCGACGTTTTCGATGTCGTTGGTGCGGATGCATTTCTGCACGTTGGCAAGACGGGGGTTCGAGGGTGTCCGCGTCCCGTCGAAATAGTCCTTGAGAGGAGCGACGCCCGCATTGATGAACAGGAGCGTGGGGTCGTTGATCGGCACGAGGCTGGCGCTCTCCTCTACTTTATGCCCCTTCTGCTTGAAGAATTCAAGCCAGAGTTTCTTGATTTGATGGCCACTCAGTTTACGCATTCAGGATCCCTCCAGTGTCTTTCAATAAAAAACGCCCTTAAATCAACTTAAGGACGGCCGGGCCGCGGTACCACCTTAGTTCCTCGCAGGGCTCTCGTCAACGTAACGCCTTGCCGGCGGACGGGGTTTTCACCCCCGTCTCTCAGAAGGAGCTTCGACGGGGACGCGGCCCGTTCACAGCGCCACGGACTCTCTTCAACGCGTCGATGCCGTCTACTCGTCTTCGTCATCGATTTATTGTATTATACTAAATCCCCCGTGCGAATGCAAGTCTCAGCGCTCTGGATCGAGGAAATCATACGGTGAGACGGACGGGGTGGCATCGGCTGCGGGCGGGTCGCCCTCGAGAAAGTCCTGAGGGCTCGGCGAGGCGGAGTGTTCAGCTTCCGGCTGGGTTCTGGGCCGGTCCTCCCCTTCAAGGTCGGCATCCAGACGATCCAGCGCCCGGACGATTCCCGCCTCTCGTGTGCGTCGCGCGAGCTGCGAGGAAAGCTTCTGCTGGAGCCGGGTCGTGCGGGCGTCCTCGAGACGGTCGACGGCCCGGGAGAGAATCTCGAGCTCACCCATCACGACGAGGGTCGACTCGGCCCTCGTCGCGGCCGTATAGAGCAGTTTCCGCTTGAGAAGGATGGCGTGGCTTTTGAAGACGGGAAGGATAACAATCGGATACTCGCTCCCCTGCGACTTGTGCACGCTGATAGCGTACGCATGGGTCAGCCGGTCGAGCGCGGTGCGGCGATACTCGACCTCGTTTCCCAAAAAGGAGACATGCAGGCGATCAGGGTCTTCATCGACGCCGATGACGACCCCGAGGTCGCCGTTCATGACGTTGTCCTCAGCCTGGTTGACAAGCTGCAGCACCTTGTCCCCGACCCGGAAGATGCGGCCGTCATGCTCGAGCGCCTTGCCGCCTTCGGGATTGTAGGTCTGCTGGAGATAGGCGTTGACACGGTGGATGCCCGTCTCGCCCCGATACATGGGAATGAGAATCTGGATGTCCTCATACAGGTCGTATCCCTGCTTGAGGAAATAATCCACGACCCCCTTGAGACGTGGAAGGAAGTTCTCCGGGCGCTCGGGGAAGATGTAGCGGTCCGAACGGACCGTTTTTAAATCGTCCGGCAGGGCGCCGCCACGGATCGCCCGGGCGAACTCGACGATGCTCGAGCCGCGGGCCTGGCGATGGATTCCTTCAAGGCGCACAACCGGCAGAACATCCGCCGATAGGATGTCCTTGAGCACTTGGCCGGGCCCGACGGAGGGAAGCTGGGCCTCATCGCCCACAAGCACCAGCGTAGCGTCGGCGGGAAGGCTCTCAAGCAACCTAGCGGCGAGCTCGACATCGAGCATCGACGCTTCATCGACGATGAACAGCCGTCCGGGCTTGGGCTTCGTGCGGCCGTGAGCGAAGGTCCCCTCATACGTGTATCCGAGGAACCGGTGGATGGTGCTGGCGTACGCGCCGGTCGTCTCGTTCATGCGCTTGGCCGCCCGTCCGGTGGGCGCGATGAGGTGGATGTCGCTTTCACGGTCGTAATGCGGTCCTTCACAGGAATAATAGTCGGAGAAGACATGGACCAGCCCTTTGATGACGGTGGTCTTCCCCGTCCCGGGACCGCCGGTGAGGACGAATGCCGCGTGGCGCATGGCATCCTGGACGGCACGTCGCTGTTCCGCCGTGTAGTCGATGCCTTCCTCGGCCTGGAAAGAGGCCAGCTGGGCATCGACCGACGACTCCTCGATGGTCCGCGAGCGTCCGTTGAGACGCTTGAGCGCCTCGACGATTTGGTCCTCGGCCCGCTTGAGACGCGGCGTGGTGAGCTGCTCCTTTTCTTCAACGAGCAGCCCGTCCTCGATCAGGGCATCCAGCGTGGCATTCAGCTCCTCCTGCGGGGGGACACTCGAGGAGAGCGACCGGTCGAGCTCCTGGATAAGCCGTTCACGTGTCAGATGGGTGTGCCCCTCGCGGTGGATGAGCGCGTAGAGATTCGCAAGCAGCAGCGCCCGGATGCGACGGGGGTCGTCGGCTTCGAAACCGAGCTGCCTGGCGATGCCGTCCGCGCGTTCGAAACCGATGCCCTCGACATCCTCGATGAGCCGGTAGGGATTGTCCTCGACGACGCGGCGTGCCTGATCGCCATAGGTCTCGACCAGACGGTCGACCATCCGGTTCGACAAGCCGTGGCCGAGGAGGCCGATGCGGGTCTGCTCGTCGGCCTTGTAGGCTTTCAATCCTTCGGACAATGCACGTTTGGCCTTCTTGCTCAGCCGCGGCACGGCGTCCAGGCTGGAAGGATCGGCGGCGATTTTACTCGGAGCCTGCGCGCCCAGGGTCTCGACAATCCGCTCCGCGCTCTTGCGGCCGACGCCCGGGAACAGGTCGCTGGCGAAATATTCCACGACGCCCTCCGCGCTCGCCTCTTCTTTTTTCTCATAGCGGACGAAGGCGAACTGTGGCCCGTATTTCGGGTGGTGCTCGTAGTGACCGTGGAACCGGTAGACTTCCCCTTGCTTGGGTCTGGGGAGGGTTCCCTTGACGACCTTCGTCTCTTCCGGCAGGTCAAAAAGCGTCGCGGCGGAGGATTGCTCCCGCAGGCGAACCCTGGCAATGGTGAAATCGGTCTCCTCTTTGTGGAAGAGCACCGACTCGACGACGCCTTCGAGATAATCCACGACGCCTCAGCGGGCTCCCTGGATGTTGCTTTCAATAGCGTCGGGGTCCTTGTCGATTGAAAGACTGAGATTCTCATGACCCTTTTCGGTCACGAGAATGTTGTCCTCGATGCGGATGCCGATGCCTTCCTCGCGTGTGTAGAGACCGGGTTCGATGGTCAGCACCATACCCGCTTCAAGGGGCTGCTGGTAGTGTCCGACATCGTGGACGTCCAGCCCGAGGAAATGCCCGATGCTGTGGTAGTAGACATCACCGATCCGCGACTCGTCTTCAATCAGGCCGAGCTCGACGGCGTGCCTAGCAAGGCGCTCCCGGGCGAAGGTGTTGAGCTCCTCCCAGGTCACTCCCGGCCGGACTTGACGGATGGTCGCCTGGTTGACCTCGAGGACCGCCTCGTAAATCGCCCGCTGCCGTTTGGTGAACGCACCGGAGAGCGGGTAGACGCGGGAGATGTCGGCCGCGTAGGGACCATAAAGAGCTCCGAGGTCAAAGAGGATGCAGCTGTCATCGCCGAGGCGGTCGTTATTCTGCGTGTAGTGCAGCACGGCCGCATTCCCGCCGGAAGCGGCGATGGTGTCGAACGCCTCTCCGCCGCTGCCCGCAAGCGTGATTTCATGAAGAAAATCAGCCTGCAGCTCGTATTCGTATGTCCGTCGCCCCAACGACTGCTGGATACGACTAAGACCCTGCTTGGTGATCTCGACCGCCCGGCGGATCATCTCGAGTTCCGAAGCCGATTTGAACATGCGCAGATAGGAAAGATGCCGGTTCGCATCATGCACGTCGAACTCCGGGTAGTTCTCTAACAGGGTGCGGGCGTGCTGCATCGCCGCGGGTCGCTCTTTGAAGGAAGGATGGTGCAGATCGAGATATAGGATGCCTGGAGGCGGAGAAACGGGGCCTCTGGCGTGATTCGCAATCCGGTTGATGACGCCTTCGAAGTCCTTGAGGTAGCGCACATTCTCCTCCGGGATTCCGGAACGCTCTGACACCGCCTCCTTCGAAGGTCTCTCCCCTTCCCATTTGCGCATGTGCTCCGTCGTCTCTTCAATGAATAGAAGAGTCTTCGTGGTCGACTCGCCCTTGAGCAGCAACAGCACCTGATTGGGTTCGGCGAGGTTCGTCAGATAGTAGAAGTTGCGTTGCGCCGTGTAGTCGTAGCGCTGGTCCTGGCTCTTGTGGGGCGGAAAGCCCGAGAAGAGCAGCACCATGGATCCGGGCTCGATTCTTTCATACAAACGTTCTCTGGCTTCGATGGCATGGTCTCTCATGGACATTCACCTCAGTTGGATTATATCAAAGAAACAGGCAAAAAGAAACGCAGCGCACCCAGCGGATAAAAAAAGCCGGCCCCGCTAGGGACCGGCAGGATTCGTTCTCAGTCGACGAGCACTTTCATGGTGCGGACCATCTGGGCGACATAGCCCATTTCGTTGTCATACCAGGCGAGCACTTTGACGAGCTGGCGTCCGTCGACCTCGATGACTTTCGTCATCAGCGAGTCGAAGACAGAGCCCGCGGTGTTGCCGATGACATCGCTCGAGACGATGGGGTCTTCCGTGTAGACCAGGGTTTCGCCGTCCGCAGCCTGCTTCACGGCGTTGTTCACATCATCCGCGGTGACGTCGGCCTTCAGTTCAGCCACCAGGTCCACAACGGAACCATCGACGGTAGGCACGCGCAGAGCGATGCCGTCAAGACGGCCTTCGAGATGGGGCATGACTTTGCCGACGGCCTTCGCCGCGCCGGTCGTGGTGGGGTTGATGTTGGCAGCGGCGGCGCGGCCGCGACGGGCCTTGATACCCTTGGAATGGGGGGCGTCGAGGGTGTTCTGGTCGTTGGTGTAAGCGTGAGCGGTCGTCATGTAGCCCTTTTCGACACCGAACTTGTCATCAAGAGCCTTGACGACGGGCGCGAGACAGTTGGTCGTGCAGGATGCCGCGCTGATGACCTGTTCGCTGCCGTCAAGATCCTCATGGTTGACGTTGTAGACGATGGTCTTGACATCGCCTTTAGCCGGTGCGCTGATGAGCACCTTCTTCGCGCCGGCTTCGATGTGCTTCATCGCGCCGTCCTTCTTGGTGAAGATACCGGTGCACTCGAGTACCACATCGACATCGAGATCCCCCCAGGGAAGACTGGCGGGGTCCTTTTCGGCGTAGACCCGGATTTTCTCTCCGTCGACGACGATGGAATCTTCCTCCGCACGGACGTTGCCGACTTTGTAGGTACCATGGGCCGTGTCGTACTTGAGCAGATACGCCAGTGTCTCGGCATCCGTCAAATCATTGATGGCGACAATCTCATAATCGGGATCGTCCCACATGTAGCGGAAAGCCAGTTTCCCGATACGCCCGAAACCGTTGATCGCTACTTTTACAGACATGTTATTCTCCTCCTTGTGTATTTGTTTGTCACACTTCTCATTATAGAGAATTGCCAGGGCGAACACAACCTATCATACAACTTAAAACGTTTTCAACTCTCGAGCCCGAAACGAAAAGAAAAAAGCGGGTCCCCCCGCTTCTTTCACGATCGGCTTTCTTGACGTTGCTCTTTTTGTCTTAGTTCGCTGAAATATTGTTCAAGGGCGTGGCGGTAATCGCAATCTTCACCCTTGTCGCAGGTCGTGCACATGATGATTTCACGCAGACGCTTGGGGATGAAGGCGCGGATTTCATCCTCGTTGTAGCCGACCTGCATCTTCTCGTCCTCGATGATGATCGGACGGCGGAGCACGCTCGGGTTCTCGATGATGAAGTCTGTCAACTCATTCAAGGACATATCCTCCAAGTTGAGCTCCCGTTCCTGAAAGACCTTCGAACGCTTGGAGATAATATCCTCGAAACCCGCTTCGGAGTGTCTGAGCATACTCATGATGTCATCGCGTGTCAGCTGGACATTGAAGATGTTCTTCTCGCGATAGGGAATACGGTGTTCTTCGAACCATTTTTTCGCCTTGCGGCATGAAGAGCAGCTCGGCGTTGTATACATTTGAATCATGGGGCATCCTCCTCAGGTTTCAATATTCCGGAACTTTCTCATTTCCAGTACAGTTAAATTGTAACATAATTTATAATAAATCTAAACTATTAATTTGATGTAAATGTTTCCATCGCTTGCATCGTGTTCCATTCGTCGCGACAAAGCACCTATGATATAATAGCTTTATGAATTATAACAGATGGAGGCCAGATTATGAAGTGGAACCTTGAAACCCTTTATGCCGACCTTGAAAGCTGGCAGGAGGATTACGAACAGTGCCGGAAGGATATCGAGCGACTGCGCGAGTATGAAGGCACCTTGCACGAATTCGACGCGTTTCGTCGGTATTTCGAGCTGCATCGTAAAACCAGCATCCGCTTGAACCGTCTTTTCCAATATGCACACCTCAAAAGCGACCTCGACAAAAAGAATGTCGAGAACGCCGCCCGTGTGCAGAAGATGCAGCACCTGATCAGCGAATACAGCCAGGCGACCGCCTTTGAATCCCCCGAACTGCTCAAGCTTGGTGAAGAGACCGTCTTCAGTTTCTTGAAACAGGACGAACAGCTCAAAGAATATACCTTCCCCATGAAGAAGCTTTTCCACCAAAGCCAGCACATCCTCGATGAGAAAAGCGAACGGCTGCTGACGCACTACCAACAGCTCGCCTCGCAGGGAAGCGAACTGCATGGTGCGCTGAGTGTGGCCGATAACGCATCAGAGGAAATCACCCTCAAAAGCGGCGAGACCATTACCGTGACCAGCGGCAACTTCCGCAGCCATCTAGCGGACCTGCAGGACCCGGACGACCGGGAGCAAGTCTTCCGGACCATCTACCGTCATTACGACGGACACAAACATACCTTCGCGCAAATCTACAACACCGTCCTCGAAGCCGACAAGGCCTTGATGCAGGCCAGAGGATACGACAGCACCCTAGAAGCCTTCCTGCACAAGAACGCCATCGACCCTGTCGTCTTCAAGAATCTCATCGAGGTCGCCCAGGACAGCGTCAAGCCCATCAAGCGCTACTACCAGCTGCGCAAGGAGGCTCTCGGTCTAGAGAAACACCGTACCTTCGACCGTTTCCTTCCTTTAGCGGAAGGCACGAGCAAATTCGAGTATGAAGAAGCGAAAACGCTCTTTTACAACGCCGTCGACACCCTCGGCGACGAAGAATTCGGGGAAAAGGCCCGGGACGCGTTGAAAGAAGGGTTCGTCGACGTCTTCGAACAAGACGGCAAGCAGACCGGCGCCTATTCTTCAAGCGCCCTGGATGAACACCCCTTCATTCTGCTCAACTTCGATCGGACGCTCGGGGATGTGTTCACCGTCGCCCACGAGGCGGGACATTCCATGCATTCGCTCTTTTCGATGGAGCATCAGCCGGTCCCCACGCAGAACTACACCATCTTCGTCGCGGAAGTCGCCTCGACGTTCAACGAGCATCTACTGCTCGATTATTTCATCGAAAACAACAAAGGCAGCCGAGAGGACCGGATCCAGCTTCTGCAGCAATCCATCGACGACATACTGGCGACGTTCTACAGACAGACCCTTTTCGCCGCCTACGAGCGGGAAGCCCACCGCTTGAAGGAACAAGGGGAGCCCATCACATATGAAACACTCTCGAAGATCATGGTCGACCTCTATCAGCACTTCTACGACATCGACATCACAGAAGAACCCGGCAAACAGTATGTCTGGGCCTACATCCCGCATTTCTTCTTCGCACCCTACTACGTCTATCAGTATGCAACCTCCTTCGCGGCGAGCCTCAAACTCTACGACCGTGTCAAAAACGACCCCTCCGCACTCCGCGATCATCTCGGGCTGCTGAAGAGCGGCGGCGATGACTTCCCTGTCGAACAGCTTCGCCGGGCCGGCGTGGATCTCACCGAACGCGAGGCTTTTGAAGGCGTCGTCTCAAGGCTGAAGGAACTGATCGATGAATTGGAGGTTGCATTGCAAGGCTGATTGCTTTAGACTGTAAGTAACACGTCGAAGGGCAGCGGCCGGCGCCGCGAGCGAATCCGGAACGGTGAAAGCCGGATAGAAGCCGACCCCGTGGAGCCCCGAGTGGTGCTAACAACACCCGTCCGCTGCGTTAAGGCGTCGAGCAAGAAAGCAAGGTGGCACCGCGATTGATCGCCCTTGACGTCTATCAAGGGCGTTTTTTCTTAACCTATCGAAGGATGTGGTAACATGCGGACCATAGTCTCCGGCATCAAGCCGACCGGCAGCCTCAACATCGGCACCTACCTGGGCAGCATCCGCAATTTCGTCAAGCTGCAGAATGAATACGAAGACCACCACTTCTTCCTTTTCATCGCCGATTTGCACGCCATCACGATCCCCATCGACCGGCTCTATCTGCGCAAAAAAATCAAAGAGCTCGCCGCCCTTTATCTCGCCTGCGGACTGCAGCGCGAGCGGCTCTCGCTTTTCATCCAGTCGGAAGTCCCGGCGCATTCGCACATGGGCTATCTCCTGCAGTGCTTCACCTACATGGGGGAGCTCGAACGGATGACGCAGTTCAAGGAGAAATCCCGCAGCCGTGAAGAGGGCATTCCTTCGAGTCTGTTCACCTACCCTTCCTTGATGGCGGGGGATATCCTGCTCTACGATGCGGAATACGTACCCGTCGGCGAGGATCAGAAACAGCACCTCGAACTGACGCGGGACCTGGCCGAGCGTGTGAACCGGCGCTTCGATGGTTTCTTCACGGTGCCAGAACCGTTGATCCCCCAAGTCGGCGCCCGCATCAAGAGCCTCACCGACCCTTCGCGCAAGATGTCGAAATCCGATGACGACCCCAAGGGCCACATCGACCTGCTTGAATCCCCGGACCTCATCCGCAAGCGCATCCGCAGCGCGGTCACCGACAGCGGCAGCGACATCCGCTTCGACCCGGAGGAAAAACCCGGCATCGCCAACCTTCTGACCATCTTCGGCGGTTTCACCGACACGCCCGTCCACGAGATTGCGCGCCGTTATCAGGACGCGAGCTACAAAACCTTCAAGGACGACCTCGCCGAAGTCGTGGTCCAAGGTCTCGCGCCGATCCGGGAACGCTATGAGGAACTGATCGACTCGGACGAACTCGACCGGATTCTCGATGAGGGCAAGGAATCGGCCGCCCGCCTCGCCAACCGCAAAGTCGCCAAGTTCAACCACAAGCTCGGGCTGGGCCGCAAGCGCAAATAAAAATGAAGGGCTTCACCCTTCATCTCACTTTCATCTTCGCGATGTGTTCGCCGATGGCGTTCAACGCCTCCGCGGCGTCGTCCCCTTCGGCTTCGACGACCACCAGCGAACCCGGCTGCACGCCCAGGGACAGCACGCCCATGATGGACTTGAGGTCCACACTGCGGCCTTCATGAATCAGCCGCAGATTGCAGCGGAACTCGTTCGCTTTCTGCACCAGCGTGGTGGCCGGCCGGGCATGCAGGCCCTGCTCGTTCGCGATGACAAATTCCCTGCGCACTTTATTCCATCCTCTCCAGATGGGCTTTCAGCGCTTCGCAGAGCGCGTCGTTATCCGCTTCGAAATAGAACTTCACGGTCGGGCCGACAGCGTTGACACCTTTCGCTCCAGCCCTTTTGATGGCCTCGAGGTCGGCCTCGCGGACGTTGCGCAGCTTCGCCTCGACACGGTTCCGTGAACAGTCGAGGGCGGTGATGTTGTCCTTCCCCAGGGCCGACGCAAGCTTTTCAAGCGTCTCTTGGTCGACGGATGTCGAACGCGCTTTGAACCGCAGCCACACCGCAAGCGCCAGGATAAAAAGCCCGACGAGGACGAGCGCAAGAATTACATACGGCATAGGACCACCTCTATCGTTTTTTTCAGTGTACCACACCCGATGCCTTTTGAGAAGGCGAGAC
The DNA here is from genome assembly GCA_003551005.1 of Mollicutes bacterium. GTDB lineage: Bacteria > Bacillota_I > Bacilli_A > Izemoplasmatales > Izemoplasmataceae > T1SED10-81. The sequence continues at coordinate 33,491 of PULR01000033.1, read as the reverse complement.
CCCAGCGTACCAAAAAGGAGTGACGCCATGCGTGTCAGGATCGTCGACGACCAGCGCAGTTTTCTCGACCACTACTACGTCCGCGGCACGGTCTTCATCGTCGAGCAGCAGATCGACTGGACTCTGGAGTTTGATGGCGATGACTACCGGGCCGTCCTCTTCGTCCTCTATGACGAAGAGACCCCGATCGGCGCCGCCAGGCTCGTCGACAACAAGCCCGGCCGCGTCGCGGTGCTTGAAGCCTACCGCCGCAAGGGTGCCGGCAGGGCGCTGATGGATGCGGTGGAGCACGAAGCGCAACAGCGCGGCGTGTCCGTAGTGGAGCTCGGCGCGCAGAAGGCCGTCATCCCCTTCTATGAACGCCTCGGATACACCGCCTACGGACCCACTTACCTCGATGCCGGCATCGAGCACCGGATGATGAAAAAAGACCTGCGAAAGGAGGCCGACCATGAGTGAAGACCGCGTGATTGAAGCCATCATCGAAATTCCCATGGGCACCAAGAACAAATACGAGATCGACAAGGCGCGAGGTCGCATCAAGCTGGACCGCGTCCTCTATTCCCAGATGACCTATCCTGCCGAATACGGCTACATCGAGAACACCCTCGCCGAGGACAACGACCCTCTCGACATCCTCGTCATGGCGAGCACCAAGACTTTCCCCGGCTGCATCGTCGATGCGAGGGTGATCGGTTCGCTCGATATGATCGACAACGGCGAGAAGGACCACAAGATCATCGCCGTCATGGACAGCGACCCCCGCTTCTCCCACGTGCACGAGCTTGAAGATATCCAACAGCACATGCTGCGGGAGATCAAGCATTTCTTCCGCACCTACAAGGACCTGCAGCAGAACAAGGTCGTCACGGTCAACGACTTCCATGGAAAGGATGTCGCCCACCGCCTCATCGACGACAGCATCCAACGCTACCAACAACGCATCCGAAAGGAATGATAACGATGTCCACCCGCGTCAGACTCACCTTCAACCCGGACAAGCAGGGTATTCTCAGCGCCAATCAGGGATCTTCGCAGATCGGCGACCAGCCCGGGGCCCTCGCGCCCTACGATCTGATTCTCGGCGGTCTCGGGGGCTGCCTCAACCACACGCTGCAGACCATCCTCGACAAAAAGCGCATCTCCGCCGAGCACATCTCCTATTCCATCGAAGGCATCAAGCGCGACGCACAGCCCGCTACCCTGCGCGATGTCTACATCGAGACCACCATCGTCAATCCGGACGCCGGACGCGACGCCCTCGAAAAGGCCTTTGACGCAGCGACGCGTTACTGCAGCGTATACCAGACGCTCGCAAAGGTCGCTTCCATGCATCCGAAACTGATTGTCAAATGACCCCCGACCCTTCTCCAGGGGAGAACTGAAGATGGCTAAGGACCGTTATGCGTGGCTCTTCAATGGAGAGCGATTCGAGGACGTGCGCATCCTCGACGCCGCGACAGGCGCGGGGGGCATGACGCAGAAGCTCGCCAGGCGCGCCGGAGGCTCGACGCGGATCGTGAGCGTCGACATCGACCAGGACACCCGCGTCCTTGATAGCCTGCAAAGCAGCCTCCAGTCGCCCCTCACCTTCATCGAGGATGACCTCCATCAGCTGCAGAGCGTGCCCGATGCAGCCTTCGACGTGGTGGTCTGTGACGACACGCTCGCGTTTTTAAGCATGCCGCCCTTGCGGACGCTATCAGCCATCGATACCTTCCACCGTGTGCTCAAGGATGGCGGGCGCTTGCTTATCAGCGCCGAGTCGCCGGATGAAAGCCGCCACCCCACGGGAGAATGGCGACGCTGGCAGCTGGCGAAGGCCGTTTTCGCCTTGAAGGGGGAAGCCTTCTATGAACCCGTCCATCGCAACGATCTTACCAGAGCCCTGGCGAGAAGCGGCTTTCACGTTGAAGCGTCCCAATCGTTCCCGGGCGGCATGATGAAGGATTTCGAGCCTTTGATTGAAGAGTGGGAGGCCATCCTGCTTCATGAGATCGTCCACCTGCCCTGGGGGGAGGGCTTGAAAAAGACCCTGCACAATACGGTCGTCGCCCTCAGCCGGAGCATCCGTGCGGATGGTTATCTGGACACGCCCGACACCTTTGCCGTCAAGGCCGTGAAAAGGGGGGGAAGGAATGTATGAGCGTCTGGTCGCATCTTACGATTGGATTTTTCCCTTCAAGCAGTCGACGTTTGATTTCCTGAGCCACCGACTGCCCCGCGGACGTGTCCTGGATGCGGCCTGCGGCACCGGAACCTATACCATCGCTCTGGCTGAGAACGGCTATCAGGCGGCGGGGGTCGACCTTGACGGGGAGATGATCAAAAAAGCCCGTCGCAAGGCAGAAGCGAAAAACCTGGATGTGCCTTTCTACATTCAGGACCTAAGGGCCCTCGCCGTCGGTTCCGGCTACCTGGGCGTCTTCTGCATCGGCAACTCCCTGGTTCATCTGAGAGACGAACAAGAGGTTCGAAGGGCGCTCGCGGAATTCCACGAAATCTTGCGGCCGGGAGGGTTCCTGATCGTGCAGATCATCAACTACGACCGCATCCTCGACCAACAGATCGAAAGCCTGCCGACGCTGGGGGATCAAACCGTCTCCCTCACTCGCCGCTATCGCCATCAGCGGAATAAAATCCGCTTCGAGACGACGCTGCCGACCCCTGAGGGGCGAAGGCATGGCACGGTGGAGCTGCTGCCGATCAAAAGTCGGCAACTCGAAGCGATGCTCGAAGCGGCCGGTTTCATTGTTCTCGCCCGTTATGGAAGCTTTCAGGGCGAACCCTTCCATCCCAACGTCTCGATGTCCTTGATTGTCCATGCCCGGCGCACACATGCGAAGGATCGAGCATGAAAAAAGCCCCTCGGTCCGGGCCGAGGGGCTTTTGTTGTCTGCTGGAGCGGGTGATGGGGATCGAACCCACGACTCCACCATGGCAAGGTGGTATTTTACCACTAAACTACACCCGCAGATAAGATATTGATTGGAGCGGGTGAAGGGAATCGAACCCTCACTATCAGCTTGGAAGGCTGAGGTTCTACCATTAAACTACACCCGCTTGGTGCGCCTATGTAATACTACCACGGCGTATACTCGACTGTCAAGGACGAGAATTGAAAGTCCTGTCATTCTCTCAGGCGCTCGAGCGCTCTTAGTTTAGCGCTTGAGGCTCTGGAGTTGTTTGCAATCTCCGCATCCGTCGGACGGATGACCTTGCGGTTGAGACGACGGTGGGTCGGGGTGGTCTTTGGCATCGTCGGCAGTTCCGCCGGGTGATCGACCGTAGCGGCCGACTTGAAGGCCCGTTTCACAATCCGATCCTCCAGCGAATGGAAGCTGATGACGACGATTCTCCCCTGGGGGCGCACCAGCTCGATCGCCTGCTCAAGCGAGGATTGCAGAGCGTCCAGTTCCTCGTTGACTTCGATGCGGATCGCCTGAAACGTGCGTCTGGCCGGGTGGCCTTTGCTGTGGACCACTTTGGCCGGCAATGCTTTCCGGACGATGTCGACCAGTTCGGCGGTGGTTTCGATCGGCGCTTCCTTGCGGGCTTCGACGATGGCTTTGGCGATTCGGGGCGCAAACCGCTCCTCCCCGTACTGAAAAAGGATGCGCTTGAGGTCGTTCTCCTTGTAAGTGTTGACGACTTCCCTTGCCGTCTTGGACGCTCGCTGGTCCATACGCATATCCAGCGGAGCGTCATGACGATAGGAAAAACCGCGTTGCGGCTCGTCGAAATGGAAACTTGACACGCCTAAATCATAAAGCACCCCGTCCACACGGGTGATGCCCGCTTCCCTCAAGGTCTCCTGCAAATGCCTGAAATCCTGGTTGAACACCGTGAACCGCTCCGAAACAGCCCTCAAACGTTCACGCGAACGCGAGATAGCGGCCGCATCCCGGTCGAAAGCATACAACCAGCCCTCGGGGATCTCCCTGAGCAGCGCTTCGGCGTGCGCGCCGCCCCCGAGGGTGCAATCGACATAAATGCCATCCGGCTTAGGCGAAAGCAGATCCAGCGCTTCATCAAGCAAAACGGGTTCATGGTCCATCAAACCGCCTCCAGATAAAAGAAAAACGCTTTATAAAGCGCTTCTTTTGATGCCTACTCGTCAGCATCGGTTTCATCCGCGGCGGGGCGGATGACTTCGCGGCCCTTGTAGTGTCCGCAGGACTTGCACACCCGGTGCGCGAGTTTCATCTCGCCGCAGTTGTCGCAAACAACCATCCCGGGCACGCGCAGTTTCTTGTGGGTGCGACGCTTACGCTTACGTGTCTTCGACACCCTTCTTGGGGATACTGCCATGAGGCTACCTCCTAACCCTTGAACTTCTCGAGCTCCGAAAGCAGGGGGTTCACACCCTCATCTTCTTCGGAAGGCTCGAAGCGGTCGTCATCCAGTGCATCGGGATGGATGACCCGCATTGGCTTTTCCAGATATATATTAGACCACACCACAGGCAATAAGTCAATAGTGATTCCCTCCAGCCTGCGATTAAGGTCTTCTTCATCCTCGGCGAAATGTTCATACACCAAAAAGTCCATCTCGACTTCCACGGGCTCGAGCGTGCGCGAGCAGGCGACCGTCAGCGTCGTGATGATGCGCAGGTCGAAATGGTACCGCTCGGGCTCCCCCTCCTCGATGAAGAACTCACCCTGGACGTAGGCAGGAGCAACGGCGATGATATCCTGTTCCTTCGGGACAAATCCGCTCACATCGACCGTGGCTTCGAACGTCGGGTCCTGATGCTGGAGTTTACGCAGCTGGTCGGTAGTCCACTGCAGTTTGCCGTCGGTCATCGCCTTCACCTCCTGAACACTACGCAGGGTAAATTATAGGCTGTCTTGTCCATAAAGTCAAACATAAGGTATAATGAGCTTTGCAGGAAGGAGGGACCCATCATGAGGGTCGCTGGCATCGTCGTTGAATACAACCCGCTCCACTATGGACACATCCATCACTTACAAGCCGCCCGGGAAGAAAGCGGGGCGGATCTTGTCGTGGCCGTGATGAGCGGCAACGTCGTACAACGCGGCGAATTCGCCGCCTACGACAAGTTCGAACGGGCCCGATGGGCGATCAAGGCCGGCGTCGATCTGGTCGTCGAACTCCCCGGCGTCCTCACCCTGCAGAACGCCGATCACTTCGCTTATGCATCGATCGCGCTGCTGCACATGCTCGGCGCGGATACTGTCGTCTTCGGCAGTGAATGCGGCGAGGTCGACAAGCTACGCACGGTCGCGGAATTGATGCGCACCAATGCCTACAACGAAACCCTCAGAAGCTATCTCAAAGACGGATTCTCCTATCCCAGCGCCGCGGATAAAGCGCTGCGCTCGCTAGGCGGGGATAATCTGCCGAAGCTTCCCAACGACATCCTGGGGGTGCAGTACATCCAGGCCATCTATCGGCTGGGAAGCTCCATGCGTCCCCTCACCATCCGAAGAGTGGGAGCCGGTTATTACGGCGACCTCGAAAAAGGCAAGCGGATACAGAGCGCTTCCGCCATCCGTGAGGCCATTCAACAGTCTCAGCCCGTCGGGGAGTTCCTGCCGGAGTACGTCCGGCAAACCGTGCAGAAACTGCCCATCAACACGCTTGAACGCTACAAACGTGAGTTCGACTATGTCCTGGCCTCGCATACGGAGCGGACATTGAAACGCGTCTTCTCCTTCGAGGAGGGTCTCGAGAACCACATGCTCAAACAACGACGGACAAAGAGCGTCGACGAGCTCATCGATTCCCTGCGCAGCAGACGCTACACGGTCTCCAAGCTCAAGCGTTCGCTCATGCACGCCCTCCTCCGCATCGAGAAGGAGGATGTGACGACGTTCGACCCGCCCTATGTGAGAGTCCTCGGCATGAACGCAAGGGGCCGCCGCCAGCTCGGCGTCATCAAGAAGAGCCTTCACGTTCCTCTCATCAGCAAGCTCGGGCGGGAGCGTCACCCCTATCTCGACATCGAACTTCGCATCAGCCGCCTCTTTGAACTCGGCGTGCCCCAATCGCGGGCTTTCGAACGCGAATTCGACCCGCTCTACATTGATTAGCGTTTTTCTTGCCCATCAACCGCTACACGCCTATAATATAGCCAGGTGATAACCATGGATGAAGCACGCATCAAGGAAGCCCTCGGAAAGATCGAAGACCCAGTCGACAACAACACGCTCAAAGCGAACGACGCCATCCGCCACATCGGCGTAGAAGATGACAAGGTCACCTTGCTCATCGGCATGAGAGACCCCGACGACCAGAAAGCCAAGCAGAAGCTGAGACGCGAACTCGCCAGCGTCATCAAGCGCGAGCTGGGCTTCAAGGGGGTGCGTGTGGAGTTCGAGCCCCTCAAGAAGCAAGGCAGCGTGCTCGAACGCGATGTGCGCTATATCGGCATCGCCAGCGGCAAAGGCGGTGTCGGCAAGTCCACGGTCGCGGCCAACCTCGCGCTCGCCCTGCAGCGGATCGGCAAGCGGGTTGGCATCATCGACGCCGACATCTACGGCAGCAACATCCCCGTCATCCTCGATATGCCGATCGAACTGCCCGGCGCCGATGAGAACGAACGGATCCGCCCCTTCGAAAAACACGGCATCGAGGTCAGCTCCACGGAGTTCTTCATCAAGGAGGACAAGCCCGTCATGTGGCGAGGCCCGATGCTTTCGAAGATGCTGAACCACTTCTTCTACGACATCGGCTGGTCCGAGGATGTGGAATATCTGATCGTCGACCTCCCCCCGGGCACCGGAGACGTGGCGATTGACATCCAGAAATACGTCCCCTCCTGCAAGATGGTCATCGTCACCACCCCGCACCCTTCAGCTTCAAGCGTCGCGCTCAAGGCCGGCCTCGCCGCCCGTGAGCTCGATCACGACATCCTCGGGGTGGTGGAGAACATGAGCTATCTCGACCACGGCGACGAACGACTGAAAATCTTCGGCGAAGGCGGCGGAGACGCCGTTGCGCAGAAACTGGGGGTTGATGTGCTGCAGCGGATCCCCGTCGGACAGCCAAAAAGCGGCCACCACAGCCTCTTCGGCGCCGAAGAGGAGATCGGTGTCCTCTATCTCGGCCTCGCGAACAAGCTCATCAAGTCCTTATAAGGCATGCAAAAGCCCGGCCGCCTCAAAGGCGCCGGGCTTTTTTGTTTCCTGCATCAGGCGGATCTGCGTCGCAGATCGTACATCTCGTAATAATGGGCGAACATGGAAAGCAGTCCGGCGGTGGCATCGGAGACAAGAAAGGTGAGCCAGACGCCGGCGATGCCGAGCCACCCAGCGAGAATGAAACTGATGGGGATGAAGAGCAGGAACTGTCTGGAAAGCGCCACGAAAAAAGCCCGCACCGGATATCCGAGTGCCTGGTATACGCTCGAGAGGACAATCTGGAACGTAATCATCGAAAACCCGAGGGCGACGATGCTGAACGCATTCGCACCGGTCTGGACGAAGAACCCGGTCCGGTCGTCGCTGAACAGCCAGAACAACTGCTCGCTGAAAAGCAGGATCAACACCTTCACCACCAGCATGTAGCCAAAAAGCAGCCGCGTAGCGAACGCAATGGCCTCGTGCACCCGGCGGTAGAACGTCGCGCCATAGTTGAATCCCACAATCGGCTGCAGGCCCTGCACCAATCCGAAACCGGGCATCAGGCTGAACATGATCAAGCGGGTGATCACCCCGTAGATTGACAAATACAGATCATGGTTCGCCGCCGCATAGGTCGTGATCAGGTTGTTGACGATGATGACGAGCACCGCGCCGAGCGTGTTGCGGACGAACGTCGGCATGCCGATGGCCGTGATCTCCCCCATCATCCGGAAATCCAGCCGGTGGAGTTTTTTCAGCTGGATGGTCAGCGCGCTTTCCGGCTGCATGGCCCGGTTGAAGACATAAAGGAACGAGACCGTCTTCGAGACGGCGGTGGCCAGGGCGGCCCCGCGCACGCCAAGTCCGAGCCCCCAGTCGAAGATGAAGATGGGGTCGAGCACGATGTTCAAAGCAGCCCCCAGAATCAAGGAGATCATCGCAATCTTGGGGCGTCCTTCCGCACGTGTGAGATTATTCATCACGATCGAAAGCGAGAACGGCGGCAGTGCGACCAGGATGAACGTCAGATAATCCCGGGCATAATCCAGCGTCCGGCCGTAGATTTCCGGATCGATGTCCCCGGCGAACAGTCTCAGCAGTTCATCGAGGAAGATGAAAGTCAGAACCGAGACCATCACCGAGAGGAACAGATTGAGGACGATCGCGCTGTTCACGGTCCGCAGCATCGCATCCTCATCATCACGGCCGTAGGCACGAGAAAAGACGGAGGCGCTGCCGATGCCGACCATGATGCCGATAGCGAGCACGATCATCTGCACCGGGAAGGCGACGGCCAATGCGCCGATCGCCACTTCGCTCGCACCCCAGGCGATGAAGATCGTATCTACGAGGTTGTAAAGCGAATTGACCATCATCGCGACGATGGCCGGAATCGCGAGGCGGATCAGCAGTTTCTTCGTATCCATCCTGCCGAGCATCCGGCTGCGTTCATCTTTTCCTGTCTTGTCGAGAGAACTCATCAGACGACCACTCCAATGCTCTCTCGATTATACCATGGATCCGCTCGTTGCGAACATCAATCAGATCGGTGCATCAAGGGTCTCCTGAATCCGGTGTTTGCGCCTTAGCATCAGGACGGCTTCCTTGTAGCGGGCGTCACGAATCGCCAGCTCGCTCAGCCGGTCGGTGCAGTGTTCGAGGTAGAAACGCTCCTGCGAGCGCTCCGCAAGCGGCAGGCAGACATCCTGCAGATGGCGTTTGTACTCGGGGGTGTCCGCGAGGACCATGGAGTGAAAATATGCCGCTTCCTGCAGCGCGAGCGGCGGCGAGTCCTTGAAGCGCTCCACCAGCCGGGCCCGCAGGTTTTCATCCGTCCGGTTCAACGCATACAGATGCGTCAGGAATCGATAATACCATTCATCCCTATGCTGGACATTCAAATAGGCATCGCAGAGCATCTCCTCGTTCATGTATTTCGAAGGGTCGCTGAGAATGCAGACTGTGTGATAGAGGTTCACATGCTCGCTCGGAATGGAGAAAAACGGAAGTGCATCAAGCTCTCTTGACGCTTCAGAAGGCTTCTCGAACGCCGTGAAATACAGCCTTCCAAGCCTCAGGCGAAACTCCCGCGACGCGTTGGGCCGTTCGGCGAATCCCTTGATGGCAAGATCATAGTGGCGCATGCTCGAGGTCCGATACCCGAGACTCTGCTGGATGAGGAAGGCGTAGAAATGTTCAAGAGTCTTGAGGACAGGGTCCATCAGACCTTCGCAATCCGCAAGCACGTTCAAAAGCTTCAACGCCCGCCGGTAATGACGCCGGGCGAATTCGTTGGCCGCATGAACGACAATCAGCGTGGAAGCGCACTGAAGGTCCATCGATGCATAATAGGCATGCAGGCTCTCAAGTGTCCGGCTGCAGTCCTCATACTCTGCGAGCACATGCAGCCGCATCGCCGTAAACAAGTCCGCACAGACCTGGCTGTTTTGGTTTTCGGCCTCTTCGATTATCGCATCGAGCGCGGAGGAATCCTGATCATAAAAATGACGGATGGCCCGTTTGAGGAGGGTCGAAGGGTTGAACGATCCGGTATACGCCTTCAAGTCGATGCCGAACTTTCTTGACATCTCCTCGACAAACCTTTCATTGGGCGTAAGCTTGTCGTTTTCGACCTTCGAGAGATAACTGACGCTGAAAAGACCGTCGGCTGCTTCTTCCTGCGTCATATTCTTCTCAAGCCGCTTGCGCCTGAGGACATTCCCGACCCGAGGAGAGCCGACGACGGCCCGGCTGGCGAATTTGCGCTCCAGAGTCCGCTTCAACTTGCGATAGTTCACTGACCATCCTCCTTCATTCGCTTCTTCATTCTTATTCTACTGACGAGGATGGCGAAGCACTTTCCCGCGACTCAAGGACGGACCTGTGAAACAAACAGATCCGATTCCCCTCCCTTCGGTGCTTGAAAGTCACACCGTTTCCGATCCGCTCGCTTTTGGCCGGAAAGATGAAACATGGTAGACTGAAAGGGGGGATTAAGATGCCCGATCGCGAACGCAAAGACAAGAGTCGCTATTTCATTTTCCTCATCCCGCTGGTGGGGTTGCTGCTTTTCGTCGTCTACAACCAGGACTACCGCAACGACCCCGACCTTGCCAAGCTGAGCCTTTGGAAGGTGTTCCTGCTCAGTGTCGCCATCCCGCTGGTTGTCGTCGCCTTCTTCCTCTTCATCGCCCTGGCGGGCGTGCTATAAGAAAAAGGGCGAGCAACGCCCTTTTAGATATCGGGATAACGACACCACGGCTTGAGAGGACAGCCTTCGCAGGCCGGCTTGCGGGATCGGCACCGGTAGCGGCCGAATAGAATCATCTGATGGTGGGTTCTTGTCCAGCGCGACTTGGGAAGGGCGTCCATCAACTTCTTTTCAACGGTCCGGGGTGAATCCTCCCACTCCGCGAGTTTCAAGCGTTTCGACACCCTGGCAACGTGGGTGTCGACGGCGATACGCGGGATGCCGAAGGCGCTCAATACCACATTCGCAGTCTTGCGCCCCACCCCCGGAAGGGCTTCAAGCGCGGTTTGTTGTCGAGGGACGTCTCCCCCGTGCGTCTCCTGAAGAATCCTGCAGGTTTTTTTTATGTTGCGGGCCTTGTTCTTATACAAGCCTAACGGACGGAGCACGGCCTCGAGTGAAGCTTGCGGGGCTTTGCTCATTGCTTTCGCGGTCGGGTATTGCTGGAAGAGCTTCCCGGTTACACGGTTCACGGCCGCATCGGTGGCCTGAGCGCTCAGGATGACGCTGATGAGCAGTTCGAAGTCGGACCTGTGGTGGAGTTCGCTCTTTGGGTCCGCATAAAGAGCGTCCAACTTGGAGAGGATATCCTTCACTCGTCCCACAGTTTATGAAACTCCTTGAGGGCTTCGGATTTCGAAGGGCTTGTGCCCCCCACCCGTTTCTGCTCATTGTAGAGGACCCGGTCGACCTCCTGCAGAGAGGGCTTTTTCTTCTTCAGACTCTCGAGGGCGGCCGCTTCGACCATTTCGAACGAGTAGCCTTCCTCGTTGATCCACTTCTCGACGAGTTCCAGGTCCAATGCCCGAAGCGGCCGGTTCAGCGTCTTCTCCAAGAACTCGACGGTCTTTGCCAGTGTATCCTCGTTGCCTTTTGTGGCCTTGCTTTCAATGAGACTGACAACCTTGAAAAGAAAATGGTCGACATCGAACGACTCCCGCTCGCGACCATCCTCGTCCTCGACGAGAGAAATGCTGAGATACCCTTTCTCGATGAGGCCTTCAAGTGTCTTCTCTGTCTGTCTTTCGCTCAAGGCGAGCCACTTGGCGAACTTCGAGGGTTTGATGATTTGCTGCTGCTCTTCTAGCAGATCGTGCAGCTTGATCAGCGCGACAGCTTCGGATTCGGACAGATCAAGTCGATGGTAATACTTCAACACCAGGGCCCGAAAGTCGACAATGCCATCGTCGATCAAGGTCTTCAAGACATGTTTCACGACGACCCTCCTTTGGCCGCGGCGCTGTTGTCCGCCAGCTTCGAAAGCGCCTCTTCGGCGGCGCGTTGTTCCGCTTCCTTCTTAGTTCTTCCCCGGCCTTCACCCATCAGGATCTCGTCCAGAAAGACCCTTGTGGTGAACACCCGGTCATGCGAAGGACCTTCCTCGGAGACGAGTTGATAGGAAAGCTCCCGTCGGTCGGACTGGACCAGCTCTTGAAGGTGTGATTTGAAATCGATGAATTCTCTTTCATCGCTCTTTTCAACATAAGGAAAGACGACCTTCTCGGCTACGGTATAGACGGCCTCGAAGCCTTGATCTAAAAACAGCGCGCCGACGAACGCTTCAAAAGCATCGGCGAGCAGCGCATGCCGCTGCCGACCGCCGCTTTTCTCCTCGCCATAACCGAGCAGCAGATACTCACCGAGCTCGCAGGCCTTGGCATACTCGACCAGGGCCGCTTCACAGACATAGCGGGCGCGGCGCTTGGTCAGCTTTCCTTCGTTGTAGTGGCGGTTCTCTTCGTAGAGATAACGGGCCATGATCAGATCCAGCACGGCATCCCCGACGAATTCAAGCCGTTCATTGGATTCCACGTCGTGTTCGTTCGCATAGGAGGAATGCGTCAGGGCTGTCAAAAGTAGCCTTCGGTCGTTGAACTCGATGCCGAAGAAAGCCTCGAGTCCTCTTGCATCTTTCATGTCTCCTCACTCTCGATGACGGTTGAGACTTTCTCTATGACATCCTGACGCACGACATCGGACGCCTGCCGGATAGCGTTATAAAAACCGTCGCTTTTGGATGCGCCCTGCGCTTTGATGGCGACGCCGCGCAGACCATAGATCATCGCTCCACCGATTTCTGCGGGGTCCATGCGACGCTTGAACCGCTTGAGATTCCGATATGAAAGCAACAGCCCGAGCTTGCCAAGAATACCTTGAGAAAGCTCTTCTTTCAGCATCGTCCCCATGCCTTTCGCTGTCCCTTCGATGGTCTTCATGACAATGTTCGCCGTGAAGCCGTCGCTGATGAGGACTTCAGCCGGCGGGTCGAGGACATCCTTGGGCTCGACGTTTCCATGGAAGTCGATGCGCGCGTTGGATTTGAAAAGTGCTTCCACGTCGTTGTCGAGCTCGCGCCCCTTGCCTTCTTCGGTACCGACGTTGATCAAGCCGACCTTCGGTTCGGCGATGTCGAGGATCTCCTTTGCATAGACGGTGGCGAAATGCGCTTGCTGCAGCATATGCTCGGGGCGGATCTCCATGTTGGCCCCCGCATCAAGCAGTATCATGCGGCCGTTGCCGACCGTCGGAATGACCGGTGCGATGGCGGTGCGCTTCATGCCCTTCATGCGTCCGATCAGGATGTGCGCTCCGGCGATCAACGCCTGCGTGGCGCCACTGGAGACGACCGCATCCTGTCCTTCCTTGCGGACGCTGCTGAGGGCGAGCGCCATGGAGCTTCTACGGTTCTGCCGGATGGCCCGGATGGGATCCTTCTCATCCATAGAGACCACACCATCCGCCTGCACGATGTTGATTCGACTCTCATCTTGCAGATACTTACGGATTTCCGTCTCATCGCCATACAAAGTAAGTTCGATGTCCGGTATCCTGGCGATGGCAAGCTGGGCACCCTCTACTTGTTCTTTCGGCGCAAAATCACCGCCCATGGCGTCGATGGCGATCTTGATCATGATAAAACACCTCTTTTCATCGTATTGCCATTATAGCATAAAATCCGGAGCGAGTTGGAGAGGGACAATCGAAGAGTCGTCCGTTTCGAACAGCTTTTGAAGCGGTGCGAAGGTCTCCTCTAAGTCCTTTTCATTGTCCAGGTAACGTTGCAGGAGGCGCTCGGCGTCCGACTTAGCGATCCGGAGGATATGATAGTCTTCAAAAGCGTCCGCGTATTGGAAATAGGGTGCGCCGCTTTGACGCACGCCGACTAAATCCCCGAACCCACGGTGCTGCAGGTCTCGTTCACTCAGCTCGAAGCCGTCGTGGATGTGTTCGAGGACTTCAAGCCGGCTACGGCTCGTGGAAGCGCCCTGGTTGAGAAGAAAGCAGCGACCGGGGTATCGCCCGCGACCGACGCGCCCCCGCAGCTGATGGAGCTGAGCGAATCCGAACCGTTCCGCGTGGTGGATCCCGATAGCGGTCGCAGCCTCGATGTCAATGCCGACTTCGATGATCGTGGTCGCGACGAGCAGGGGTTTGTGTCCGGATTCGAATGCCGACAAGGCTTGTTGTTTCTTTTCATCCGACATCCGTCCATGCAGCAGAGCCACTTTCCCGGGGAACCGTTCACGGTAATGCTGCTGCAAAGAAAGGACGCCTTCGACAGTATCGTCCGAGTCGATCCTCGGCGCCACGACAAACACGCGGCCGCCTTTTGAAAGTTCACTCGAAAGCGCAGCCTCGAGTTCATCAGGGGTGTCGACAACTGTCGTGGGGACCCCTTTTTGTCCCGATGGACGACCCTGGACCGTGGTGATGTCCATATCGCCGAACAACGTCATCGCCAACGTCCGCGGAATGGGGGTGGCGCTCAAGTGGAGCACATCCGGCAGTTCTCCCTTGGCGCTTAATCGTTGGCGCTGATTGACGCCGAAGCGATGCTGCTCATCGGTGATGACAAGGCCCAGTTTCGCATACTCGGTATTCTCGGTGAACAACGCATGCGTGCCCACGACAAAATCGACCGCATGGGTCCGTAGCTGTGTTCGCACAGCGTCCCGGGCTTCTTTTCTCAGACCGGAGGAAAGCCGCGCGAGACGGACGTGCTTTCCTAGCAATGTCTCGGCGGTGCGCGCGTGCTGAGAGGCAAGCAGCTCCGTCGGTGCCATGAAGGCGACTTGATACCCTGCTTGAATCGTCAAATAGGCGGCAAGCAGTGCGACCACCGTCTTTCCGCTTCCCGTATCACCCTGCAGCAACCGGCGCATCGGTGACGGCGAGGCGAGGTCGGCGAAGATTGTCCTGGCCGCCTCCTTCTGCGGGTCGCTCAACGTGAACGGCAGGGAACTCTCGAACGTATCGATCAAGCTCGCTTCCACGCGTTTGCCTTCGCCCGACGCTTGCTGACGAAGGTATCTCAAAGTCTGCACTTTGAGCTGATAGGCGAGGAGTTCGCCGTATTTCAAACGGCGCCGCACCTGATGAACATCCCGTGCGTGGCGCGGAGCATGGGCCAGGACGGCCATATCCTTGAAATGCAGCAACCGGTACTGCTTCCTCAGATCTTCGGGAAGCGGGTCGCGGATAGTGTCTTCACGCACAGAGAGGGCCTGCTTCACCAGGGTGTTGAAAGTCCGGTCCGCAATCCCCCGCAGGTTGTAGATGGGAAGGATGCCACTCTGAAAGCGGCGCTTTTCGAAAATCCGCCGTGCGAGGACGGATGTCCCATCAGCCTCGAGGCGGCCGTGGACGACGAGGCGGGCGCCCGGATGGATGAGCCTCGCGAGATAGCGCTGGTTGAAAATCGTCACCCGCAGCCGGTGCGACTCCGCTTCGGCATCGAACAGCAGCCGGCTGAGGTTGCGGCGGATGAAGTGTTGTCTGGGGCGGGAGACGACCTTCACCTCGAAATAGCCGCTCTCCCCTTCGAGCGCGAAGGGGGATTGCAGCCGACGTTCGTCGTAGCGGTGAGGGAAACGCATCCACACATCGTCGAGCGTGTGGATGCCGTTTTCCATCAACATTTGTTTCCGTTTCGGGCCGACGCCCTTGAGCCTGGTCAAATCCATCCTACCACCGAGTGTATTATAACACGGCTGTCCGCCGTGCAGTACCCAAGAAAAACGCCCTCGAGGGAGGGCGTCGGGGGTTTCTATTCGGCTGCGAGCAAGTAGGCGTAGATTTCCTGTTCGCCCTTGATGATGTCGACTTCGACGTCGCGGTAGTTCTCGGCGATGTAGTCGCCGAGCGCGTCCGCTTCTTCTCTGGATACATCCGCACCATACATGATGGTCACAATCTCCGTATCCTCGACAATCAAGTCGTCGACGAGCGCTTTCGCCGTGTCGAGCCGGCTTGAACGGGACGTGTGCAGGTCGCCGTCAAGCAGGCCGATGTAGTCGCCTTTTTCGACTTCGAGTCCGTTGATGGTCGTATCGCGCACGGCGTAGGTGATCTCGCCGGAGCGGACGTGGTCGATGAGTTCCTTCATCTCTTCAACGGTGTCTTCGACGTCCTGGTTCGCATCGAACATCGTCAGGGAGGCATACCCTTCAGGAATCGTCTTCGCGGGCACGACAATGACGTTCTGGTCTTCAACGGCTTTCGCCGCGTGCTGCGCGCTGAGCATCACGTTGGAGTTGTTGGGGATGATTAGGACATTGTCGGCGTGGACGTCTTCGATGGCACTGATGAAGTCCTCGGTTGACGGATTCATCGTCTGTCCGCCATCGATCACGCGATGGACACCCATCTCTTCGAAGGTCGCTTTCAGACCCGCCCCGTTGGCGACGGTGATGAGGCCGTACTTCTTGGGCGTGGCGTCCTGGGCTTCGAAGTGGCCGTGGTCATGGCCGCATTCGTGCCCTTCCTCCGTCTGGGGCGAATGCAGAAGCGTCTCCGTGTGCTGCATGGTCATGTTTTCAATCTTGAGGTTGGCGAACTCGCCATAGTTCTGACCGATATTCAACGCATCGCCGGGTTTTTCGGTATGAACGTGGACCTTGACGATGCCGTTTTCGGCGACGACGACAATCGAGTCGCCCAGCTTGCTGAGCTGTTTGATCAATTTTTCCTTGTTGAAGCTCTTCTTATTGTCATCAAGCTGGATGATGAACTCGGTGCAATAACCGTATTCCGTCGGTTCGCCGGTCTGCTGCTGGGCTTTCTTTGATTTGCGGCGTTCTTTCTCGATATCGAAAATCTCGCCTTCGAGCGCGGCGATCATTCCTTCGATGATGAGCACGTAGCCGGCACCGCCGCTGTCGACCACGCCGGATTCCTTGAGCACCGGCAGAAGGTCCGGGGTCCGCTCGAGCGCGGCTTTCGCCTCGTCACGATAGACCTTCAGCAGATCCAAAACATCAGTGTTGGCGTCTGCTTGGGTCTCCGCTTTTTCAACAGCCTCGCGGGCGACGGTGAGGATGGTTCCCTCGACGGGGTTGATGACCGCGCCGTAAGCTTGCTTGACGCCTTGCTTCAACCCTTTCACGAACTGTTCCGCATTCGCTGTGACAAGGGACTGGAACGCTTTCGCGAACCCGCTGAAAAGTTGCGAGAGGATGACACCGGAGTTGCCCCTCGCTCCCATCAAGAGTCCGCGGGAGAGCGCCTTCCCGACTGTTTCGACCGGTTCGTCCTCCATCGTCTCGATGGCCTGGACACCGCTCATCATGGTGCTTTGCATGTTGCTGCCCGTGTCCCCGTCCGGAACGGGGAAGACGTTGAGGTCATTTATCTGCTGTGAATTGTTTTTTAATTTAATGCTACCGTTCTTGATAATCAACTTGAGCGTGTTGCCGTCGATTTCCATCGGACTCATAGCCCTAGCCTCCATTTGTGTGTAATGATCTCCCTTCTGCCTCCTATGGCATATTATCCCCTAAAATCCTTCTGACTGCAAGTAGCATCTGCAGAAATGAAAAATCCTTTGATAATCATACTTTCAAAGGCTTTTCTAATTCTACCATACGCCCCTGTAAAATGCAACATATAAGGCCGCACCTGTAAAGCGGCATTTTTTTCTTGACGGCACTTGAATTCTACTGGACATATGTTATAATGCTGAGGGTTATGAAGGGAATATATGATCCGCAACTTAGGAAACGGAGGTCCTCAGAATGGCCAAGACATGCTATGTAACCGGAAAGAAATCCATCACGGGCCACAAGCGCTCGTTCGCGATGAACGCGACCAAACGCAAATGGAAACCGAATCTGCAGAAAGTGCGGATCGAGGAAGACGGAGAAGAAAAAACCGTCTATGTTTCTGCGCGAGCCCTCAAGAAACACAAACTCAACCGAGTGAAGTAGAGACTCCCTCTTAAAGCCAAGACTCAGGTTTCTTGGCTTTTCTTATGTAAATAAATATCCCTCTCTCTTTTTTGAGCACTGCAGTCTCTGCAGTGCTTTTTTATTGGTCATCGTCCGCGGCGATGACCAGCAGAACGCCGGTTTCGAAACGGATGGTTCCACTCCCTTCGTTGGAGACACACAGCAGATCTCCCGGGAGCAGCTGGTAGCCGTCGAGTCCATAGCGGAATCCTTCTAGCTGCAGGTTCTTGATGGGTTCAATCGCGAAGAACGAGACGTAGGCGTGCGGATGGTGAAATGTGTGCGTGCCGGGTTCGAGGACAATCGCGCGCTGATGGTCCGTGATCAGGGTGATCGGCCCGCGACGCAGCAGCGTCAGATTGGCGAAGACATGGTCGAGTCGGCTGCCCACCCCGCCAAAAATCAGAATCCGCTGCGGATCATGCTGCAGAGCCTCGTTCACCGCGAGTTCCGTATCGGTCGCATCCTTATCGGCCGGATGAGTTTGTACTTGAAGGGCGTGGGCCTCGATGAACTGTCTCTCCGCGGCGTCGACGCTGTCGAAGTCCCCCAGCGCGAGGTCGATGCGGATACCCGCACGGAGCGCTTTGACGGCGCCTTGTTCGAGGCCGATGTTGAACTCGTCCGCTTCGTGGCGATACACATGCTCAAGGGTATAATCCGGCGGGCTGGCGAAGATCTTGACGACACTCATCGCAGCTTGGCGATCCTCGCTTCACGGTCCTTCGCTTTGAAGATGTAGGAGCCGGCGACCATCACATCGGCTCCGGCCTGTTTGCAGCGGGCGGCGGTCTCTTCGTTGATGCCGCCGTCCACCACGATGAGATAGGAATGCCCGTCGGCCTGACGTTTACGATTCAACGCGTCAATCCTGGGAAGGGCTCCGTCCAGGAACGTCTGTCCGCCGAAACCCGGCTCGACGCTCATGACGAGGATGACATCCAGCTTGTCCAGATACGGATCCAAGCTGGAGACCGGGGTCGCGGGCTTGATGGAGAGTCCTGCCTTGACACCTTTGGCGTGCAGCTCATCCAGCAGCTCATCCACGTTGTCCACGGCCTCGAGATGAAAAGTGATGTGGTCGCTGCCGGCCTTGATGAACGGATCGAAATACTTCTTTGGGTCCTCAATCATCAAATGCGTGTCAAACGTCTGCGACGTGTGCGGACGCAGGGCGGAGAGCACGGCCGGACCGATGGTCAGATTCGGGACGAAATGGCCGTCCATGACATCGATATGCAGCCATTCCGCGGAGGAGACGGTCGCAATCTCCTCCTTCAGGCGGCTGAAATCCGCCGACAGGATGGAAGGTGCGACTTTCATCAGTGATCACTCCTGTATTTCGGACGTTGGGATGCGACTTCTTCGTAGAGCAGTCGGTAGTTCTGATAGCGGCGGGAAGGGATCCTGCCCTCTTTCAGGGCGTGCTGTACGGCGCAGCCGGGTTCGTGAAGGTGGGTGCAGCCGCGGAATTTGCAGTCGGCGCTAAACTCGAAGAAATCGGGATACAGATCCGGCAGAAGCTCGGTATCGATGCCGGCGAGGTCGAGCTTGGAGAAACCCGGTGTATCCGCGACGAGCCCGCCCTCCAGATCGTGCAGCTCGACGTGGCGGGTGGTGTGGCGCCCCCGTCCGAGCGCTTCGGAGACTTCCCCGACCTCGAGGGAAAGCGAATCGTCAAGAGCGTTGAGCAACCGGCTCTTGCCGCTTCCCGTCTGTCCGGCGAAGACAGTAAGCTTGCCGGAGAAAAAGGGGCGTAGATCGTCTACGTCGTTGCACGCGGCGCAGACATAGACCACGGAATAATAGAATTCATAATAGGAGAGTTCGTTCTTCAGCTGTTTCAACTCGCTAGATTCGAGAAGGTCGAGCTTGTTGACGACAATGACCGGCTCGATACCCTCGGCCTCGATGAGGACCAGGAATTTATCGAGGAGATAGAAACTGAAATCGGGCTTTTTCGTGCTGTTCACCAGCACGGCCTGGTCAACGTTGGCAACAGGCGGACGCACAAGATCGTTCTTGCGCGCTTCGACCTGCGTGAGAAAGCGCTCGTCGAAAGTCACGATATCCCCGACTTTCGGGGAGGAGCCCAGGTGTCTGAACTTTCCTCGAGCCCGCCGTTCGTAGCGGTGACCCGACGTATCCTCGACGGTGTAGACACCGCCGATCAGCTTGACGATTCGTCCTTTCCGTTCCATGGATCACGTCCCTTTCATTGTTGATAAAGCGTCAGGGCCTGCTGCAGGCTCATGCGGTTGATCCGGCGTCGCGCGCTGAACATGCCGAGCACAAGCATCACTACGAACAGTACCGCGAACAAGGCCACATCCCAGATATCTAAGGCCAGCGGGATGGTGAAGTTATACATCTGCATGAACCAGGTGCGTAGAACGCCGAACGCCCAGGTGCTGATGGGTATCGCCACTAGGAATGCAGCAAGCGCGGCCTTCAGATAACCACCCAGAAGGATGGTGCGTATGTCCTTATCATCATAGCCCAAAACCTTGAACAACGCAAGCGGATGGTAATGGTCCTCCACACTCATCAATGTCAGCAGATACACGACAATCATGCCGATCGCCAACGCCGCGCCGACAAACAGATACAAGAAGACATTGAAGATGTCGTGGATATTCTCGACGTGGGCGAGGATGTCATCGATGTAGAGTACGTGTGCATATTCATCCTCATCGAGGGAGGCATCGGCATAGGTCACATTGTAGCTTTCAGTGTCCACACCCAGCCACTCAGCAATTCGGGCACGGTCGTAGAACACATGTTCGCCCGCATACACATCGGCCACGCCGACAATCTCCACATCCAGCGTCTGATCGGCGATCCGCAGGCGGACCTCCTCCCCGACTTCATAGCCCGTGAGGTCCTTGAAACTTTCACTGATCACCAGTCCGTCAATCAGACGCCCCCTTAGATCCTCGCCATCAAGGTCCCTGAGGGGATGCAGGGACTGCTCTTCATCCAGGCCGATAAGCTCCGCCCGGTCATCCGCGATGCGGACATCGAGTTCAATCGCCCGCTCCCCTGTCGTTGGTGCGTCGACTTGCATGGTCTCGCTGTAGCCCTTCGCCTTGAGATCGGTCCCCTCGTAGTAAGCGGGAAGGGTGTCCTCGAACACCCCGAAGAGCCCGAGACTCAAAAGCCCCGAGAAGACAGCAGCGAGGACGCCGATGAAAAAAATCAGGAATTTACCGGGATGACGAATGATGAAAGCCATCTGCATCCGGGAGAGAAACGGCAGTTTTGCAGTCAGTCTCCTAAAGGGTCTGGCCACGCGGCTGCGACCTTCGATGATGGGCGGTCGGATCAGTTCGACCGGACGGGGTCTGAGCTGCCGGAACAACACCCCTATCACCAGCAGCAAAAGCAACGCGAGCGGCAGCAGGACGGCGAACGCAAACGGCGCCGCCCCCGGGGTGATCTCTCCTCTGGGCAGTAGATAGAAACTCAAAAAGACATCCTGAATCGGATCCGCAAGGAAATATCCCGCTAGATACCCTGCAAGCAAAAAGACGAAAGCGAACACCGAAATGACCGCAAGCAGCGGCAGCACGATCGCCGGGGCATCGACGCCGAGCGCCTTGAGCACCCCGAAGCTCTGCCGGGAGTTGCGGATGGTGCGGACGAGCAGCATCATCAGGATGATGAAGCCGATGCCCCCGATGAACAGACTCATGAACAGCGCGAACTCCTGGCTGGCCTCGATTTCTGCGTAGATGGCCCCGCTACGAAGGTTGTTCTCTGTGGGGACGAAGTCGTTGAAAAACGGATACTGCAAAAACAAGAACGGGGTGATCGAGGCTTCATGATCCTCGATGGGCACCTCGCCGGCATCCCCGGCGAAATAGAGGGAGGGCGCCTGCTCGAGACGGTCCCGGCCCTCGATTTCCATGAGCGCAAGGGTCTGCGCCGTACTATCCAGCAGCAACGGATAATCGAAGATGGGCAGGTTGTAATCGGGGAACAGCACGAAACCGGTGATCTCGAACGTTTCCCCGCGCAGCGTCAGGGTGTCGCCGATAGCGAGGTCGTTCGCCGTCGCGTAGTTTCGATTGATGGCGAGTTCGGCTTCGCCCTCGGGTGCGCGGCCCTGTTCAATCAGGCTTCTGTTGATGGTCTCGGCGTCTTCGAGGACACGCATGCGGTGCGTCTCCTGGTCGGCATC
Organism: Mollicutes bacterium; assembly: GCA_003551005.1. Lineage (GTDB taxonomy): Bacteria > Bacillota_I > Bacilli_A > Izemoplasmatales > Izemoplasmataceae > T1SED10-81. Next base: position 11,744 of record PULR01000033.1, on the reverse strand, counting down.
AAAGGTCAGATCCAGATAGTGGCGGGCTTCGAAGTGCGCGCCTTCGAACGCATCGGCCAGCGCATCCCGCCGGCTGTCGACGACTTCTTCGTAGCATGTGCGGTCTTCATGATAGAGCGTGGAAAGCTCCGTGGTTTCAATCCCGCAGCGGTTGTGAACGACGGATTGTTCATAGCCGGTCAGCTGCTGGGAGACATCGACGTAGAAATCCTCCTGGTTCGTCTCCTCGAAGAATGCCTGGCTTTCTTCGTCGATCGCACCCGCGCTATGGTCGACAGAGCTGTAGAGCATGCTGCTGAGGAAAAGCAGCAGCCCCAGCAGCAAAAACGTAAACCAGCGCTGTTTGACAAAACGGAGAGCATAAAGGAAGAACAGTCTAATGCCAGCGGATTTCATCGGCGGACACCTTCGTTTCATTGTGGACTTCCTCGAAGATCGCACCGGAGCTCATCTTGACGACTTTGTCGGCAATCGCGGCGATGTTGACGTTGTGGGTCACGACGACGATGGTCGTGCGGGTCTCTTCCTGAAGACGCTGCAGCAACGACAGAATGGACTTGCCCGTGGATTCGTCCAAAGACCCCGTCGGCTCGTCGCAGAAGAGATACGAAGGCCGTTTGATGAGCGCGCGGGCGATGGAGACGCGCTGCTGCTCCCCGCCCGAGAGCTCGTGGGGATATTTCCTGGCGTGTTCGCTGAGCCCCACGCGCGCCAGGATGGTCTCGACGGATTCCGGTTCACTCGCCTTGTAGGCACCGGTCTCGACATTCTCGGCCACGTTCAGAGTCGGCAGGAGGTGATACTGCTGGAACACGAACCCCAGATTATCCCTCCGGAAACGCATCAGCTGTTTCTGCGACATCTCCGTGATGCGCGCGCCGTCGATGCTGATGGTGCCTCCATCGGCATACTCCAGACCGCCTGTCACGTTGAGAAGCGTGCTCTTGCCCGAGCCTGAAGGGCCGAGGACCACGACGAACGCGCCATCGGGAATCTCAAGGTCGATGCCCGCGAGCGCCTCGACGCTCGCGCGTCCGCTTTTGAAGGTCTTGCGCAAAGCTTCCATCCGGATCATGAAGAGCCTCCTTTCAGGACTTCAAGGAACCGTTCTTCGCCGATGGAGTATAGCAGCCCCCGGATGGGCTTTTCCACGTGAGGTCCGAGCGCCCGGGCGTAGCTTTCGATCTGCCGGCGGTAGGATTCCTTCTCGATCTCGGCGAGTTTGTAGTCGATGATGACAAAGGCTGCTTCTGTCTCGATGAGCAGGTCGATGTAGCCGCTTTGAACCCCTTCCTCACTGCTGAAGGCGAAGGGGAGTTCCTTATAATCACGCGTCACGTTCAACGACTGGATGATGGGGTGCTCGAAGAACGCCTTCAGCTTCTGCTCTTCGTCCGCATCAAGATCGTCCATCGACTCGATCTGTTCGAAGGGGTCCTGCGTGAGATCCACGCGTTCGAATAGTTCGTGATAACGCTCGCCGGTCTCAAGGCGTTTATAGTCCGCTTCGGAAAAGACGGCGAGTTCACTGGACGAGGCGGCCTGCCGATGCTGTTCGGCGGGCTCCGGCGGGAAGGGCTGAAAGGTTCGCTCCGGACCGCCCGGAAACGGCGTATCCGTTCGCTGAGAACTCTCTGGTGGAACATCGAGCGCCCCGGCGTCGACCCGACGGACGGTGAATTGGTCCATTACGGAGGCAAAGATTTCATCAAAAGCCGTGTACTGCCGCCGGTCATGCGCCGGTACGCGCCCCGTCTCGTCGCAGGTGCTGGCAGACAGACCCTCCTTCGGTTCGGCCAGAGGGATGAAAAGTCCTTCCCGGGCGCGCGTCATGGCGACATAGAGCAAGCGTAGCTGCTCGGAGACATCGGCGCGCCGATCAAAGACCCGTTTCAGATCGAACAGCAGATTCCTCGTCAGCCCCTCCTCTTCATGACGGAGGATCAATCCCAGCGAAGGGTCGAACTCATAATCCTCCATCGAGGAGAGAATGAACCGCTTCGAAAGCCCCGGAAGCAAGACATAGGGAAACTGCAGCCCCTTCGATTTATGCATCGTCAGCAGATGGACCTTGTCGGGTTCAAACGTCCGCTCGACAAAGAACTCCCGATCCTCCCCGCGGGTTTCAAGGGTATCGAAAGATGCCAAAAACTCACCAAGCGTCTCGCCCGCCTCGGTCCGTTCAACGGCGAGCTCAAGCAGATAGTCGATGCGTAGCTTGGCGGGCTCGATCTCCGGCAGCCTCACAAGCGCGTCATAGAAATCCGAAGCTTCAGCCGCAGCGAACACGATAACATCAAGCGGAGCGGAATCGAGCATCGAAAGCGGCTTCTCCAATGCTTTCATGAATTCTTCAAGCGGTCCGCCGTGAAAACATTCCGCCCGCTCACGAGACGTCTTCGGGCGCTTATCCGGAAGGCCGAGCACGGTTTCAATGAGCTGCTGATCCGAGACATCCAGCAAGAACGAACGGCCGACAGACATCAGCGCATGCCTGATGTGGCGTGGGTAAGCGTCGTCGTCATCCAGCGCATTGAGCAATTGCAGCAGCTGCCGGAAGACGCGCACCTCATCGTGGATGGCGAAGGAGGGGTTCTTGTGCACGCTCAGGGGGACGCCCAGCTGGTTGAAGACATCGACATACGTCTCGAACGCGGTCGAGGTCGACATGAGGATGGCGAAATCCCCGTAGTCGACGGGACGTGTCTCTTGGCCATCGACAATTTCGTCTCCGCGTTCGACGCGTCGCTGGATCTCCTCGCCGAGCAGCGTCGCCTCAAAGCGGGCGCGCGGCGCATCGCTCGCTTCCGGGTCGTAGCGGACGAGGTCCACACCATGCGGGGACCCTTCCCCCGGAAAGCGCTGATAAATGTCGTTGCCGGGGATCAGCGACTGGGTCTCATCGTAGTCGATGCCGCCGATGCGTTGATCCATGACGGAATCAAACAGCTTGTTGACGGCGTCCAGCACGGCCGGGCGCGAGCGGAAGTTCTCCCGCAGGTCGATCGCGACGCCGGATCCACCTTGCTTGAACCGCCGATACTTCTCGGCGAAGATGCCGGGATCGGCGTTGCGGAACCGGTAGATGGACTGCTTCACATCTCCGACCATGTACGTTTTGCCCTTGGCGATTTCATGTACGAACGCCTCCTGCATGGGGTTCGTGTCCTGATATTCATCGATCAGCACCTCATCCAGCGAGGCAAAGAGAGCGTCCCGGATGGAGGGGTGCGTGCGGACAATCTCGAGTGCGGTGCGCGCGACGAAGCTGTATTCAAAAATTTCTTCCTGATGCTGGCGGCGCTCATATAAATCCGTGAACTCGCGCACCAGCTCTTTCACGACACGCACGTGTCCACGGGTCGCGAAGTACGCGCGTTCGTGCTCCTCGCGACCGCGGTCGAGACGGTCTAAAAACACATCGAGGGCATCCTTGAAATCCTTTCTCCTGGCTTTCAGGCGCTCGATCTCTTCGCTTCCCTTGAGCTTTTTGCCAAGGCCCTGCAGTCCCGGGAGGGAAGGCTCTTGATCAGCCGCTTCGCGAAGCGTCGCGAAATCGTCGGCCTGGAAAAGGGCGGAGAGATTTTCGCGGGCCTTGTCGATCAGCTTGATAGCATCAGGGTCCTGAGCCGCCTGGGCGAAGGCCTCGAACTTCTCCATGAGCAGCGCCTGCTCTTCGAGGAGGAACGCTTCGAAATCCCTGAAGACGGCATCGAAACGACCCGGCTCAAACATGCGCGCATCCAGGTTCTTCAGGTTGTCTTCGCGGTCGGGCTCGAGCGCAAGACGGTCATATAGCGAAAGCACCATTTTCCGGAGCTTGTAGTCATTATGCGGAGCGTGCGTCGAGACGAACTCACGGAACGCTTCGTCTTTCGATGCGTAGCGACGTTCGAACAGCTCATCGACCAGCTGCTCACGGATATCGGCAAGCGCGGCCTCATCGCCGATGGCAAGCGAGGGGGAAAGGTCGCGGAGATGCCCATACTTCTTGAGGAACGCATAGGCGTAACTGTCGAACGTCTGGATAGCGGCGCCATCGAGGGCGTCGGCGGCCGCTTCGAGATGGGGGTGCTGCGTGGCTGCGGCAATCACCCGCCGGCGGATGCGCGCCTTCATCTCGGCAGCCGCCTTGTTGGTGAAGGTCAGGATGACAAGACGCTCTAACGGAACGCCTTCACGTAGCTTCCTCAGCACCCGCTCGGTGAGCACGGCGGTCTTTCCGCTACCCGCCCCGGCGCTTACGAGGACATCGGTTCCTTCGGTCTCGATGTCGATGGCGCGACGCTGCGCCTGGGTGAATTCCATCCTCACGTCACCTCTTTCCTGAGTGCCGCTTCGAAAGCCGCTCGAGCGTCTTTCGGGGGCTTGATGTCGCGATAATCGGAATCCTTGCGGAAGCACACATCCTGATAGGCGCAATACGGGCAGCTCAGTTCCTTTTTCTTGGCGCTGTCCTGGATCTTGCGCAAGGGACGGATGGTGAAATCCCCCGCCTGAATGGCTGCGACGGCATCCCTGGTGAGACTTTCAAGCCGTCGGATGATCTGCTCGAGCTCGGCATCATCAAAAAGCGGCGCATCTTTGTAAGGCGAGCCGTCCTTCTTGAAACGCACCCCCTTGAGGAACGTTTCGCTGTCGACTTCGGAATCGATGCGCTCGAGGACCGTACGGTGTGCACGCGTGTATCCCTTGAGGGCATAGAATTGGAAACGCTGTTCGGCGAGGGACTTGTTCGTTTCCTGCTTGAACGGCTTCGGCAGAAGATATTGCTCATAAAGCCCGTCGATCCGGGCATCGGGCTCTTCACCCTCAAGCAGCCAGGCGTAGAAGAACAGCTGGGCGGAAACTCCGTAAAGCGCGAAGGAGACATCGAGTGTCGGCATCGAGGGCGGGCGGGTCTTGTAATCGACGAGCAGTCGTCCGTCATCGTCCGCTAGCAGCTTGTCGATGATGCCCACCAGCTTGGTGCCGTCCTCGAGCGTGCGTGTGACCTTCCGCTCGAAGGCCTTGGGCTCGTAGGCGCTGCGCTCATGCTGGGTCTTTATCTGTTCATAGGCTGCATGGAGCGCTTCCTTGGCGCGTTCGGCATAGAAGGCTTCGGAAGCCGTCGTCAGCGAGTCGCGAAGGGAGTCCAAGGTCTCGTCGATCGCCTCCGTTCCTTCAGCGGAGAATGCACGCTCCAGACTCTTGTGCAGCGCTTGTCCCAGATCGAGCGCAAACCCTTCCGCCGGCGGGTCCGCTTTCAGCCCATCTTCAAGCAGGAAACGGAAGGGACACTGGAAATAACGGTTCAAGGAAGTATAGGAGAGTCTGAGCGGGGAGGGGAGGATGCGTTGGACCACCCCTTTGTCAAGACCTCCGAAGCGATTGTCGAAATCCGCGAAGCGACCTGCCAGGCTAGCCGGCAGCATCCCCATCCGCCGATCGCGTTCTTTGAACCGGACATAACGGTCGTAGAGATGCTTGGCCAGCAGTCTGGCCGCCGCCTCGCTGTAGGGCTGGCGGGCAACATCAACCGCCGTCTCTTCGCTTGATTGCGAAGGATGGACGTGGCGGTCGAGCACTCTTGAGGGGTGGAAGGATTCACGGTCGCTGCGCTCGGCGTGTGAGACGAAGACAGACGCCGCGCCATGGAGTGCAGCGTCGACGGCGTCCCGCCTTTCAGCGTTTATCTCTTGTGCGTTCGGTATGCCGAGACGCTTCTTATCGGCCGCATCAAGAAAGTCCGTCTCCTCGGCGTAGGGCGGGAACCTTCCTTCGTGCGCCCCCAGCAGGAACAAGTATCTGAACCGACCGGCCGCGGTAAAGAGCGGGACGATTTCGACAGCTTCGGCGTAGAGCCGGGGCGAGAGACGTTCCTGTTTGAGGACATGGCGTGCCGCGCGAAGGCGCTTATCCCCGCCGTCGGGGAGCATGATTAGCGGATTGAGAGCTGCAACGGCACGATCCAGGATGCGATGCGCATCCGCATCATCGTCCAGCTTCTCACGCAAGGCGTCCCAGGCCGTTTGCAGCGAGGCCGCATCGAAGGTTTCCTCCGTCTCGAGCCGCTCAAGCAGGAGGCGGGCGGGCGGATGCGCGATCAGCGGCCTCGAGCGGTTCTCATTGAAGGGGACGCCGTATTGTCTGAAAACACGTGCAAGATGCGGGATGTAGGGATCATCCGCATTCGCGACCCCGATCTCGCCAAACGGAACGCCTTCTGCATGCAGATCACGGATACGCCTGGCAATCGCCTCGAGTTCGCTTTCGGTATCCCGGTATGAAAAGCGTTCGAGGGCGGCCCCCTCCACCGATGCAGACAAGCATTCCACGTCGGCTCCGAGCGCTTCAAGCTTCCTTGCCAGTGGAGGGACCCGCCAGTCGTGCGAGAGGCCGTAGAAGACCACCTCGCTCCCGGCGAACAAGGCTTCCGGCGCCGGACGGATCGCGGATGCTGTCTGCAGGAGATGCTGCCGCAAAGCGGCGAGCTGATCCAGCCGTTCCCGTCCATAGGCGTTTTCTTCGACGAACGGCACATAGGCCAGCAGCGGCTCGACGACGCTCGGTCGCTTACCCAGAAAATCTGCTGCAAAGAACCGCGCGGTCGGCTTCAAGGAAAGAAACACCCGCTCGATCAGATCCGCGAGCGTCATGAACCTTACCGGCCGCAACAACCCCCGTTCCCCCATGCGACGCAGGAGCGCCTCCTTGCGGGCGGGATCGGTGATGACGAACTGTGTGTGCCGACCGCTCTCGATGCGTGTGAGCAGATCCATCTCAATCCCTCGCTTCCTTGATGCGGAGCTGACCGCAGGCGGCGTCGATGTCGCCGCCCTTCTCCCGGCGGGAGGTGACCCGCAGACCCCCACGTATCAAACGGTCGTAGAACGCCCGGTGCCGTGCTTCATCGACACTGCGAAACGGCAGCTCGTCGACCGGGTTGTAGGGAATCAAATTGACATAGCAGTTCACGCCTCTAAGAAGCTTCGCCAGTCGATCGGCATCCTGCATGGAATCGTTGATGCTGTCGATGAGCAGATACTCGAACGTGACACGGCGATTCGTCTTTTCGATATAACGCTGCGTCGCATCAATCAGCGTGCGGATGGGGTAGACGTCGTTGATGGGCATCAGACGCGAACGGGTGGCGTCATCCGCGGCGTGCAGACTGACCGCGAGATTCACCTGCAGATTCTCATCCTTGAAACGTTCGATACCGGGAACCAGTCCGCTCGTCGAGACCGTGATCTTGCGCGCGCCGATCTCGAGTCCCTGGGGGCAGTTCACGGTACGGATGAAACGCATCACGGCGTCGTAGTTGTCGAAAGGCTCGCCCGTCCCCATCAGAACCAGATGCGAGATGCGCAGCTTTTCCGTTTCTTCGACGGCGAGAATCTGCCCTATCAGTTCGCCGCTGCTCAAGTCGCGCACCTTCTGCTTGAGTCCTGAAGCGCAGAAGGCGCAGCCGAGGCTGCAGCCGATCTGCACGGTGACACACAGGCTCTTGCCGTAAGGGTGGTCCATGAGCACCGTCTCGACCACGTGTCCATCGGCAAGCTCGAGCAGGAACTTGATGGTGCCGTCCTGAGAAACCTGACGACGCTTCACCCTCGGCATCTCGAGCGTGAAATGGTCGCGCAGGTATGTACGCAGGGGCTTGCTCAGATCGCTCATGGAATCGAAATCCCACATGCGCTTCTTGTATATCCAGCTGTACACCTGCCTGGCGTTGAAATGTTTGTACCCGAGGCGCTCGAACTTTCCAGCGAGCTCCTCAAGCGTGTATTCAAAAAGGTTCTTCATGTAATCACCTTTCTTATTATAGCACACACTGCCCGCCGAAAGACACACGGATGAATGGACGAAAAGGCTGATGGAAAAAGAAAAAAGGACCGGCGGGCGGTCCTTTCAATCAGCGTTGCTGCGCGCCGTGCTCCCTCGAGAGCGCCTCGACGCCTTCAGCGATCAGCGCATCGACATCCTCGCTGCGGAGTGTCCCCTCCGGGTCGGCGAGGGTCAGCCGGATGGCGATCGATTTCTTGCCGGCTTCGATCTTCTCACCAGTGTAGACATCGAAGACATGGCTGGATTGGAGCCTGTCGGGCATGACACTCGCCAGCGAGTCCTTGAGCGCTTCAGCGGGGACATCGTCATCGACGAGCAGGGCGATGTCGCGCCGCACACCGGGATAGGGGGAGACGGGTGCATACGTGTAATCCTCCTGTTGAAGCGCTTCGAGACTTTCGATGTCGAGCTCGGCCACGTAGACATCCTCGAGCCCCTGCGGCTCGACGTACTCCGGATGCAGCTTGCCGATGTGCCCGATGGACTTCCCTTTGCAATAGATGCGGGCCGTCTGATGCGGATGGTAGTTTTCGAGGGTGATGGCTTCGTAATGGAATCTCGGTAGGTTGAGCGCCTGTCGCAACGCTTCAATGACGCCTTTGAGGGTGAAGAAGTCGGTCGGCGGGGTCGGACGCCATCTGTGGTGGTGATAGGGCCCGCTCATGAGCAGGCCGAGGCGTTCCCTCTCGGCTTCAGACGTGTATTGTTTACCGATCTCGAAAAGGTGGATGCTCTCCTGCTTGCGCGCGCGATTGTACGCAGCGACATCGACCATGCCGTGCAGCGGCGTGCGTACAAGCGCGTGGTGCTCGCGGCTCAAGGGTTTCGAAAGTTCGACGGGTTTTCCGTTTTCAAGGGTCAGATCGTCGATGCGTGAAACGTCCCGCAGACTGTAGGTCATCGTCTCGAAGAGGCCCAGCCCGGAAAGCGTCCGTCGCAGGTGGCGGCGAAGCTTCTGCCGGCTGCTCAGCCCACCGATCGAGAGGGTCGTGGGTAGCGTGTCGGGCAGGGCGTTATAGTCCATGAGCCGCCCGACCTCCTCGATGAGGTCCTGATAGGTGTTGACATCCTGTCGCCGTGAAGGGACATGGACGGTGAAGACTTCGTCCTCCTCATCGTAAGGGAAGCGCAGCCGGTTGAAGACATCACGGACGGCGGGCGCTTCGTAGTTGCTGCCGAGAACCTTGTTGAGCGTGTTGAGGCTCAAGGTGACGTCTCTGGGCCCGCGCGCATGCCGATCGACGTTCTGCACGCCGTCGCGCACCGCAGCGCTGGCATAGATGGCGATCAGTGCAGCGGCGCGGTCAAGCGCGTAACGGGTCTTCTGCGGATCGACGCCGCGCTCGAAGCGCATCGAGGACTCGCTTTTGAGATCCAGCCGGGAGGAAGTGCGCCGGATGCGTGCGGGGTCGAACGTCGCCGCCTCGAGCAATATCGAACGGGTCGAGGACGTCACTTCGGTATCCAATCCCCCCATCACCCCGCCGAGCGCGATCGGGCGTTCACCGTCGGTGATCAGCACATCACCGGCCTTGAGGGTCCGGGCCTCCTCATCGAGAGTGACGAACGATTCGCCTTCCCTCGCGTCCCGCACGACGATGCGGTCGGAGCGGAGGGCGTCGTAGTCGAAGGCGTGCAGCGGCTGCCCGGTCTCGAGCATCACGTAGTTGGTCACATCCACGATGTTGTTGATGGGACGGATGCCGGCGGCGATCAGACGCGCCTGCATCCATCTGGGGCTGGGTCCGATCGTGGCTTCTTCAAGCACGCGGCCGTAGTAGCTCTGGCACCCTTCCGTTTGCGTCTCGATCTCGACGGTATTGGCCTGTTCACTCGTAATCAGCTCCGGGTCGGGGATGGAGAGGTTGCGGCCAAAGATCGCCGCGACTTCGTAGGCCACGCCGTGCATGCTCAGCAGATCCGCGCGGTTGGGGGTGAGGTCGAGTTCGAGCACGGTGTCGTTGAAGGCCAGATACTCAAGCGCATCCGACCCAATAGGAGCGGCGGGGTCAAGCACGTGGATGCCTTCCTCCTGGTGGTACTTCTCGTCGATGCCGAGTTCGCTCAGGCTGCAGATCATGCCTTCTGAATGAACACCACGGATAGTTGTCTCGCGGATCTCCATCCCGCCCGCAAGAACCGCACCCGGGAGGGCGACGACCACTTTCTGCCCCTCGGCGACGTTGTCCGCGCCGCAGACGATTGTCCGTTTCTTTTCCCCCGTATCGACCGTGCAGACGCTCAGTTTTTCCGCCTCCTCATGAGGTCGGCAGCCGGTGACCTCGCCGATGGTCACCCCTTCTTCTATATCGACGAGCGGCGAGAGGTCCTCGACCTCCTGCGAACGGAGCGTGATGGCTTGGGAGAGCTCCTCGGGTTTAATTCCTTTTAGGCTGACATAGTTGTTGAGCCAGGTCAATGAGACTTTCATGGTCGCTCCTCCTTCAAGTGAACTGCCTGTTGAAACGCAGGTCGTTGACGTAGAAATGGCGAATGTCCTCGATACCGTAACGCAGCATCGCAATCCGCTCGATGCCGAGTCCGAAGGCGAATCCCTGATAACGCTCGGGGTCGTAGCCGCTCATGCGCAGGACGGCATTGTTGACCATGCCGGCACCCAGGATCTCGATGTAGCCGCTTTGCTTGCAGACGCCGCATCCATCTCCGTCACAGTTCGCGCACGTGACGTCGACTTCGACGCTGGGCTCGGTGAAAGGGAAATAGGAAGGGCGCAGCCGGATCTCCCGATCCGAACCGAACATCTCGCGCGCGACCCGGAGCAAAGTCCCTTTCAAGTCGCTCATCGTCGTGTGCTCGTCGACGACGAGCCCCTCGATCTGATAGAACTGATGGCTGTGGGTCGCGTCATCATCGTCGCGACGATAGACAGCTCCGGGACAGATAATCTTCACGGGTTCGCCCCCGCCGTAGCGGAGCATCGTCCGCACCTGCACGGGGGACGTGTGCGTACGCAGCAGTCTTTCCCCGTCGATGTAGAGCGTATCCTGCATGTCCCGCGCGGGATGGTCCTTCGGGATGTTGAGGCGTTCGAAGTTGTATTCATCCGTTTCGATCTCGGGCCCTTCCTCGATGCGATACCCCATGCCGATGAAGAGATCCTCGATCTCCTCGACGATGCGATGAATGATGTGGACACTGCCCGGTGTGTAATCCGGTGCATCAAGCGTGACATCGATGCGTTCCTGTTTCAGTTTCTGGTCGAGTTCACGGCGCCGGATCTCCTCCCGCTTGCGCTCAATCAACTCCGAAAAGCGCTGCTTCCCTTCATTGATTGCCTTGCCAAAAGCGGGGCGCTCTTCTTCGGGGAGGTCTTTCATGTGTTTCATAATCTGCGAGATCTCGGCCTTCTTTCCCAGAAATTCTGCCTTGGTCTGCTGGAGGTCGTTGTGGTCCTCCACCTTCTTTAAGGCCTCGATGAGCTTTTCTTCTAGCGCTTTGATGCGTTCGTTGACATCCATGCTGACACGTCCCTTCTCGAATAAAAATGCGCGATCCGGTGCGGGGACGGCCATGCCGCGGTACCACCCCGCTTCTACGAAACGCGCTCAATGCTTTTAACGCAAGCACTACGGACGCAATTAACGCCACTCGGAAAGCGAAGTCGTCCGATGCTGCCCGGGGCGATTCCACCACCCGCCCCTCTCTAGCGGGCGCGTTCCGGACGATAGCTCTTTCTTCACCGTGTTAAGGTCATTATATCGAAAGTCGTAGAGGAATTCAAGGCCGCAGTCTCCGCCGCACTTCCTTGGCTGATTGTCATGGACCTTGTTGGTTCATCGTCCCTCGACGGCCTGAAGCAGGACATCGAGGGTCTCGGCGGCGTCGCCGAAGAGCGTCGTCACGCCGCTTTCCCGGCGGTAGAGCGGATTGTCGACGCCCGAATAGCCCGGGGC
>PULR01000005.1 GCA_003551005.1 Mollicutes bacterium | reverse complement strand
GAATCTCGTCCGTCGGTCCGGGCGTGAGGAGCGGCTCCTCTCCGGGGATATTGGAATCCAGGTTCAATTCAACCCCTTCGCCCTCACCTACTGGTTCAGTCTCAAGTTCGTCCTCGTTGAGCAAAACAGTGAAAACCGCCGCCAGGAAAAGCAGCAAAATCACAGGTAGTGACATGCGTTTGAGAAATTTCAAAGATCACCCTTCTTTCGTGTGTAAGTGGTGTTAATACGATAATATTACAAATGTCAGGTCAAAGCAAACCCGAAACTTTGTTAAAGGCTATGGTCTATCTTGAAAAATCACGTGAAAGAATAGCTGTTAACGATAAGGCGATGCTTATCTTCTTGCTACGAGACCAATGGATAGCTGCTTCGACTAATGAAGAGGCTTTTCACAAAAATCAAAAAAGGAAAGATGATTTAATCCGCAACAGCCATGGAGCCTGATGCGCTATCCGCTTTTTCCCTGCGGACTGTCCGCCTCGCTATCTTCCTTGTGCAGCTGCCGGTGGCCGAAGGCGTACCACTGCAGGATGGCGAACAAGGTCACACCCAGCAGGGCGCCCGCCGTGTCGGTGTAGACATCCGCGAGCGACATCACGCGCCCCTCGACGAACCTTTGGGTGAATTCATCACCCAGCGCGACGATGAGTGAGGCGAGCACGGCGTTGACGTTCGTCATCGCGAAGGGCAGAAGCGGGCGCATGGCGTTCGCGAACCAGATGCCGAGGAAAAAATACAGCCCGAAATGCGCCCCCGTGCGCAGGAAGCTGTGCACGGCGTCGTAATCGAAGGTGCGTTCGGGAACGGCGATCTCCAAGAAGGCGTAGAACCCATCCGTCACGCTTGAAGAGACCTCCGCCGATTCATCCCCGGTCTGCAGGGTGAAGGAGAAGATGAGCACGCCCCAGGCAGCGACCAGCGCGAACCGCAAAAGGTGCAGCGCGGGGGCGCTACCCAAGCAGCGCCGCAGGGTTCGTCCTGAACAAGCGTTCGGCACCGGCCTCCCCCTTTCGTCTTCTCACATATCGATAGGCTTTCGTCATATCGTCCGCCTGCTCAGCGCGGTGCAGATCACTCGCCACCAGGTCGGCGAGGTCTGCTTTCAAGAGCTTGCGGGCCCGCTTCACATGACCCTTCCGCCCGCCGCCGAAGAGATGCTTCGCGGTCAGCTGCAGCTTCGCGCCGTATTGACGGGCCCGCTGCCAGGCATCCAACGTGATGTCCGTGTAGCGTTCGGGGTGGGCGACGATGAGTGTCGTCTCCGTCAGGCTGAACTCATAGGCGAGCTCTTCGATGTCGACGGGGCGGTTGAGGAAATCAAGCAGCACCGCCTTCCCCCCGCCGAGGCCGGGGACGCTCCCGATCAGCTCTTCGAGCCGGTCGCACTCGTCGATCTCGGCCCCGATTCGAAGCTCGATATTCAGGCCGGCCGCTTTGGCGTTTTGTCTCAAAACTTCAAGCTGTTCTTCCAAAAACGCACGCTCCGGCAGGAGGTCGCGGTAGGTCGAGACGTGCGGCGTGGCAACCACCACGCCGACGCCGCTCTTTTCCATGTCCCTAAGCGTCTGGATGGCATCCTGCGCGGTCTGGATGCCATCATCCACACCGGGCAGGATGTGCGTGTGCGTGTCGATCATCATGGGCGTCGCCTCCTCTTGGGTGTCTCGAAAGTCTTCAGGGCGCGGGCAGGTCGTCATGGTCATAGTAGAGCAGCTCGACGAAGGCGGGAATGTCAATGAAGGGGTTGCGGTTGCCCTGATATGACGCGATGGTATCGTTACGGTCCGCCTCGAAAGCATCCACGGGGTCCGCAAAATGCCACTCGAGCAAATACTCCATCGCGCCCATCTCGTACTCGTCGGCGAGCGGCTGCCCGCTCGCTAATGACAGTTCCTCGTACATGACATCCATGTAGAACATCATCCGTCCGAGATCGCCCCGCACATCCTCAGGCGGCGCGTAGGACTGCGCGGTCATGCTTTCGGAGAAGTACTTGTAGCCACGGTATTGGTTCTCTTCAGGCTGCACGGGGGTGAGGTTGTGCAGGTCGCTGCCGAGGTTGCTCTCGCGGTTGTCGGTGGGCAGGCGGCGCATCGGCCACACATGCTCCCTCTCCCACAGCCGGCCGGGGTCGGGGTCCCACTCGGCGTCGACGCAGTCCTGCAGATAGATGCGCCGGACTTTCCCTTCCTCGTCCGGGCAGGCATCCGTCTCCTGCAGGATGTCGCGGGCGTCGCCGTAGCTTTGATACTCGACGCTTCCCTGCAGGAGCTCATGCAGCTCATCGCGCAGGTCCTCGCCGTAGAGGCCTTCGAGGCCCTCGTAGTAGCCGCCGGCGATGTCGCCGTAGTCTTCCTCGAGAAGCGTTGCGTCGCGAAAGACGGTCTTCGTGAAGGTCTGCGAGCGGATGCCGCCGCTCTCATCGACCGCGTAGAACGTCAGCGGGTGATCCCCCAGCTCCTCGCTCTGCAGCGAGCCATGCGTGAAGCAGCGCACCGCTTCATCGCTCAGGGTATCCTCTGCGGTGCACACCGGTGCCTCCCAGGCATCGCCGTAGGAGTAGTAGCTTTGCAGATCATCGGGCAGTACGAGCGCAAGGCGCTGTGAATCGTCAGGGAAATCGAGCGGCTGCTGATAGGCCGCCTGCGGACCCTCGGGGGTGAGCATCTCCTCGCTGAAGAGCTCCACCTCGTCGATGTTGACGCGCTCGCCGTCCTCGACGACGAACCGTAGATGCAGGGGGGCCGCTTCGTCGAAATCGTGCGCATCATAGAAATCGGCGTCGAAGGTGACGCTATCGGTGGTGAGGCTGTCGCTCGAGGCCCAGCTAGTCACCTCGCTCCACGGTCCTTCCAGGTCGGGGGCGACGTCCAGCCGCAACGTCGCATCCGGGTCGCTGCCATAGACAGCGTGGGTGATGGAGAGTTCTCTGAGATACGGCCGCCCGAAATCCATGCGGGCGAAACCATCCCGGAGCCGGATGGCGCTGCCGGTTTCATAGCGGTCGTCGTCAATAGGATTAACAAGCGCATCATCAAGCGTCCACGTCTCGCGGGCGGAGATGATCTCCTCTTTTTCATACGCCTGCTTGAAAGCATCGCCGAAGTCGGTCACATACGTCGAGCGCGGCTCGGACTGCTCCGTATAGACCGCCAGCGCATGGGTGGTCTCATCGAGCTGCAAGGTCGCCTCGCGCGTATCGGCGAGAACCTCGCCCGTGAAGGCGTCCTCCCAGTGGGAGAACGTTCTGCCTTCGCTCTTGGCGGCTGTGACATCCACGCTCTCGCCCGCCGCGAAGGGACCTTCGCGGTCGGCAGAGACATCAGCGTCGACGTTGGCGGAGACACTCAAACGCACCTCGCCTTCAGCGGTGTAGATCGCCTCAAGGGAAGTGGGTGCTTCCATTTTCAGCGGGGTGGCGGCATCGGTGGCAATCGCATGCCCCGCTGCGGGGTGCCACCAGTAGTCGAAGACGTAGCCGGCCACATCCTCCGCCACCACCGTGGCGATGTCGCCCATATCGAAGGCATCCAATCCAGACGCCGTATGAACCCCGGCGGCTTCGAGGTTGCTATCAAGCGTGAGTGATAGTTCGCCGTCGACGGGTTCGAAGACAGCCTCCAAGGTCTGTGCTTCCTCTACGGTGATGGTGGCGGGGTTATCGGTGCTGTAGGGCTCGCCATCGAGCTCCCAGTGCTTGAACACATAGCCCGGCGGCGGGGTGGCCGTCAGGGTCGCCGTCTCGCCGCTTGCGATCGGCGGTTCAGGCGTGATGTCCAGTTCGGCGCCGTCGGTCTCGCTCGTCAGCTCGACGGCGTAGTCATCACTCGGGTCGTCGGGTTCATAGATCGCCTGCAGGGTGATGTCGCTCTCCACTTCAAAGCTATGGGGATTGTCGGTGGCGAAGACGGTGCGGAAATGCGACCAGTGGGAGAATTCGTAACCGTCGACTTCGGAGGCCTCGATGGTGATCGTCTCCCCGCGCTCGACAGGGGGCTCGGGGTCCATGGTGAGTTCGGCTTCCTCGACGACGCTCTCGAGCTGGACCTCGTGGGTCTCGGTTTCCTCCTCGGGGTCGTCTTCGAAAAAAGCGCAGCCGGAAAGGGCGGCTACGAGGGTCAGCAGAATGAGGGTCTGGCGGATTCGTTTCATGGTCAAAACCTCTATTTCTCAGGGAATTAGCATCCGGGATGGTCCCGATTATATCACAAGGCGGTGGTCTGTGCACGCATGGCTTGAATCAGCACCTCGACTCCCCGCTTCGCGAGGTCGGTGGAGAGGCTGCTGTAGGCGGCATTCCCCGCCGCCTGCGCGGGCGTGGCCGGAACGTGCACGAAGAGCGCGGGGATGGATGGTTCATTCGTCTGCAGATAATCAAGCACTTGATAATAAAGCGTGTTGCACACGTACCCGCCGGCGTCGTGGGAGATTCCCGCGGGGATGCCTTCACGCCATAGTGCATCAAGAAGGGGGCGGAGAGAGAGCGGGGTCGCATGGGCCGCGGGCCCGCCTGCTCGGATGGGGGCCTCCTCGAAGCGGCGGCCGTCGTTGTCGGCCTGCAGGGTATTCTTCAGGTTGTGGGCATAGCGTTCGAGCGACAGCTGCCGGCGGCCCTTCGCCTCACCGAGCAGCAGCACCCCTGCGAACGCTTCGTCGCGGAAATGTTCAAGGAAGGCATCGAACACTCGTTCGTAAGCCACCGGCAGCGTGGCCGTTCGCAGCTCGAGATCACCCAGTCTGGCCGGCAGTTGACTGAGCACTTCCCTCGACGCATTGGTTGTTGCCCCGCCGAAGGGTTCGAAGGCGGTGAGGAGCCAT
>PULR01000048.1 GCA_003551005.1 Mollicutes bacterium | reverse complement strand
TCGACGGTGACCGGATATTCGAAGGTGAAATCATGGGGTCCGCCTTCGGCTTCCGCGGTCAGGGTGACTCCAGCGTCTCCGTCTTCAGCATCCGGACGGCTGACTTCGCCGTCATCGGTGATGACGTCATCATCCGAAGAGGACCAATCAACCGAGAAGTTCCAGGGACCGAGAGTGATGCTTCCGGGGAGAGCCATGTCGTCACGTACAACATCTTCAGGCGTAAGTTCGTCCATCAGGGTCGTCTCGGTGTCGTTAACAAACACTTCGACGTACGTGAACTGGCTGCCCGCACGGACCTCAACTTCGACAAGGCCGGGTGCCTGCGCTTCTAATACGCCTTTGTCGTCGACCGTGACGATGTCACCATCGAGGCTGGTGAACTCGAGATCGTCAATCGACCATTTGTTGGGAAGATCCGTATCTCTCAGTTCAACTTCCCAATCGATTGCGCGCGTCTCGCCGGTGAACATGTTGACATCAGGATCGTCAACAGCTACATAATCCGGCTCAGCCAGCACTTCAACGGACAGATACGCTGTGACCGTTGCATCTTCGGCGCTCGTGACCCGGATGACTGTGTATCCAGGTGCCTCACCATAGACTTCACCGTCCTGGTTGACAAGCGCCACATCTTCATTCATGGACTCCCAGACGACTTCCTGATCCGCGTCGTCGGGTTCGACAGAAGCTTCGATCTCCTGGATGTCACCTTCAACAAGCGTGATCGAATCTTCCGAGAGGCTTACTTCCTCCGCCAGCACATCTTCATCACAGGCCGAAACCGTAAAGACGAAGACCGCGGCCAGAAGAATCAATAAGCTCTTTTTCAAATCAAATCCCTCCTACTTTTTTTGAACAGTTTTGTGAATACCGTTTCGAGCACAGCAGGAAACGATATCTTTGTTTACATTGTATCAACCTTCCATATAAAAGTAAACCATTTATTTTTTTGTTGAGTCAACTCATAAAGGCCATATGACCATCTCAGGGGAATTGCAGGGGGGTTTCGAATGAATGCGGATGCATATGTAACGCAGAGAACAGGCGGTCCGATGGACCGCCTGTTCAAGGTTTTCTCCGTTTTCAATAGTGAATCGCCTCGACATCGTCTCTTCAGATGTGGATCGGCTTGTCAAGAATGCCGTGGGCGATCTCGTGCAGCATCTCGGAAAGGGTCGGATGCGGATGCACCGCCTCGGCCAGATCAGCTGCGGTACCTTCGAGCGTCATGCCGAGCACGCCTTCGCTGATCATCTCTGTCGCCCCTTCGGCGAGGAGGTGCACGCCGATGATCTCATTATAGGAACCGGCGGTGATCAGCTTGGCCATCCCCACGCTCTGGCCTTCCGCGACGGCGCGACCGTTGGCGTTGATGGGAAAGGTGCTCGTCTGATAATCCAGGCCGCGGGATTTCGCCTCGGCCTCGGTGAGGCCGACCTGGGCGATCTCGGGGAAGGTGTAGATGCCGGAGGGCATCTTGTCGTAATCGACGGATGCGGGCCGTCCCTGGATGTCGGCGAGGGCGGTGAGTCCTTCTTTCGAAGCCACGTGGGCGAGCAGCTGCCGACCGTTGACATCGCCGATGGCATAGACGCCATCAACGCTGGTGCGCAGGCGTCCGTCGGTCTCGATGCCGCCCTCGTCGGTTTTCAGCTTCAGTGCTTCGATGCCTTTGAGATTGGGGCGCATGCCCGCCGCAAGCAGGACGTGCTTAGGCGAGAGGGAGTGCTCCTCGCCATCAAGGGTGTAGGTCACGGCCCCTTCCTCTATGCGATCGACCTGCGCCCGGGTGTGGATGGTGACGCCGTCCTTCTTCAGCTGTTTCTTGAAGGGTTCGCGGATATCGGCATCGACCGCAGGCAGAATGTCTTCGGCGACTTCGAGGATGGTCACATCGGTGCCGAGGCTGTTGAAGGCGGTCGCGAACTCCACGCCGATCACGCCGCCCCCGATGATGAGGAGACTTTCGGGGAGACTTTCAAGGTCCAGGATTTCCTTGCTGGTGAGGACATATCCGGAGTCAAGGCCTTCATCGAGCCCGTCGATGGGCGGACGCGCCGGGTGGGCGCCGGTCGCGACGACAAGGTTGTCTGTCCGGACGGTCTCGCCCTCGATGTCGATGGTGTGCGCGTCCTTCGCTTCGGCGAACCCGCGATAGACGGTGACGCCGTTCTTCTTGAGCAGATGGCCGACACCGCCCGTGAGTTTCTTCACGGCGCGGTTCTTCCGTTTCATGATTTTCGAAAAGTCGACCTCGACGCTGTCTGCATCGAGGGTGATGCCGTATTGCTTCGCATCCTGGACGAGCCGGTGCACCTTCGCGCTCTTGAGCAGCGCCTTGGTGGGGATGCAGCCCCAGTTCAGACAGACGCCGCCGAGCGACTCTTTCTCGGCGATGGCGACATCGAGTCCTTCCTGGGCGGCCTTGATGGCCATCACATACCCGCCGGGGCCGCTGCCGATGATGAACAGGTCGTGCTTCTTCACGCTTCCACTCCTTTTAGCTAAGTAATAGGTCCATCGGGTTCTGCAGATACCGTTTCAATTCTACCATGAAAAGGCCGGCGTCGCCACCGTCGATGATGCGGTGGTCGACGGTGAGCGAAAGCGGCAGCATCCACCTCGGGACAACCTGCCCGTCGACGACCGCCGGTTTCTCCTTGATCGCGCCCACGCCGAGGATGGCGAGCTCGGGATGGTTGATGACGGGGGTTCCGCTCTCGACGCCGAAGGCGCCGTAGTTGGTGATCGAGAACGTCGTGTGGCGCAGCTCTTCAAGGGTGAGCTTGCGCTCGCGGGCGCGGGTCGCGAGGTCCTCGACGTCGCGGGCGAGGTCGAAGACGCTCTTGCGGTCGGCGTGCTTGATGTTGGGGACGATCAGACCATCCGGCGTGTCGACGGCGATGCCGATGTGGTGATAGTCCTTATAGACGATCTCCTCGCGTTCGTGGTCGAAACTGGCATTGAAGACGGGGTATTGCTTGAGCACGAGGTTGACCGCTTTGATGATCAGGGGCAGATAGGTGAGCTTGACCTCGCGGGTCTTGGCGAGCTCTTTCTGCTCGGTGCGGAAGCGCACGAGTTCGGTGACGTCGAATTCGTCCATGACGGTGGTGTCGGGGATCAGCTGGTTGGATGTGTCCATCGCCTTGACAGCGGTCTTTCTAAGCGTGGAGATCGGTTCGCGGCGGGTACCCTCCGCAGCGAGCTCGGGCATGGACGGTCTCGTGGCGGCGCTTTGCGCGCGGGCGGGCTCTTCGGTCCGGCTGGGGGTTTCAGCCGCCGCGCGGATGTCGGCTTTCATGACGCGGCCGGCGGGGCCGCTGCCGTCGATGCGCTTGATGTCCACGCCGAGGTCCTTGGCGAGTTTGCGGGCGACCGGGGTCGCGAGTGCCGGGCGATCCTCGTTGTCGGTTTCCTCGTCGGTCTCTTCATCCGTGGGGATGACGGTGTCGGAGGTCTCGACATCGCCCACGACGCTGGCGCCGCTCGCGGCCGCTTCTTCGCCGCCTTCGGCTTCTTTTTCTTCTGGTGCTTCGTCGGCCGACGTCTGTGCCTCGGCGGAATCCTCGTCATCCTCGCCGCTGCCGTCGTCGATGACGGCCAGCACCTCTCCGACCTCGACCGTCTCGCCGACGTCGAAGCCCTTCTCCTTGAGGACGCCGTCCTCGGGAGCCGGAAGCTCGGCGTTGACCTTGTCGGTCTCGACGACGACGAGGGTCTCGCCTTCCTCGACCTCGTCGCCGATTTCATAGTGCCATTTCAATACTTTTCCTTCGTGGATGCCTTCGCCGACATCGGGGAACTTGAATCGGATCATGTCGGACCCTCCTTACTCGAATGTGGCGACGCGCTTGATTTCGCGCGCGATGCGCGAGACGTCGACGGTATGGTGGCGTTCGCCCCGCGGCAGGGGCACGGTGATATCCGGGGCGGTGATGCGGGTGGGCTGGGCCTCGAGATGGAAGAACGCTTCCTCGTTTACGCGGCTGATGAGCTCGCTGCCGAGCCCGAGTGTCTTGACGGCTTCGTGCACGACGACGAACCGGCCGGTCTTCTTGACGGATTCGATGACGGTCTCGGTATCGATGGGGGAGACGGTGCGCAGATCGATGACCTCTACGGAGAAATGCTCGTCCTTGAGTTCGTCCACGGCCTTCAAGACATCGTGCATCATCGCGCCGTAGGAGACGACGGTGACGTCCTTGCCCTTGCGGCGGATCTTGGCCTTGCCGAGGGGGATGGTGTATTCCTCTTCGGGGATGTCCTGCTTGAAGGCGCGGTAGATGCGCTTGGGTTCCATGTAGATGGTCGGGTCGTCATCCTGGATGGCGCTCGCGAGGAGGCCTTTCGCATCATAGGGGGTGGAGGGGATGACGACCTTGAGCCCGGGGATGTGAGCGAACAGCGTCTCGAGCGATTCGGAGTGGTGCTCGAGCGCCTTCACGCCGCCCCCATAGGGCATGCGGAGCACAATCGGCTGGGGATAGTTCCCGCGCGAGCGGTTGTGCATGCGGGCCATGTGGACCGCGACCTGGTTGTAGCCGGGGAACATGAAACCCGAGAACTGGATCTCGGGAACGGGCCGCAGCCCGGCCGCGGCCATGCCGACCGCGCTGCCGACGATCGCGGCTTCGGCGATCGGGGTGTCGAAGACCCGTCCGGCGCCGAATTCCTTCTGCAGCCCGGCGGTGACGCGGAAGACGCCGCCTTCATACCCGGCGTCCTCGCCGTAGACGACGACGCGCTCATCCTTGCGCATCTGTTGCGCGAGGGTGTCGTTGATCGCTTGGAGCAGGGTCTTTTCAGCCATTATTGATCACCTTCTTCTTCGTAGCGTTGCTGCTGCGCCGCTTTCTGCCGCTTCAGTTCACGGGTGGGAACGGCGTAGGTGTAGTCGTAGACTTCGTCGAGCGTCGGGTGCGGATAATTCTCGACTTCCTTGAAGATGTCCTTGACGTAGCGCTTGGTCTCGTCGTCGAACTCCTTGTCCTTGTCCTTGTTCCAGATCTTCTTGTTCGAGAGATACTTGCGGAAGCGGAGGATGGGGTCCTTCGCCTGCCAGGCCTTGACTTCCTCCTCGCTGCGATAGAGCGTGGGGTCGTCGGATGTCGTGTGCGGGCCGAGGCGATAGGTCATTGCTTCGATGAGGGTCGGACCCTCGCCCGCGCGGGCGCGGTCGAGTGCAGCCTTCGTGGCGACGTACATCGCGAGCGGGTCGTTGCCGTCGACCTGGATGCCGGGGATGCCGTAGCCCACGGCTTTCTGGGCGAGCGTACCGGCTTTCGACTGCAGCGAGCGGGGCGTGGAGATCGCGTATTGGTTGTTCTGGATGATGGCCACCATGGGGGAATCGTAGACGGCCGCGAAGTTGAGCCCTTCATGGAACTCCCCGTGCGAGGTGCCGCCATCGCCAATGAAGGTGATCGCCGCGTCACGCTTGCCTTGAAGCTTCGAGGCGTAGGCGATGCCGGCGGCGTGGTTGATCTGCGACCCGATGGGGACGTTGACCGGCAGTACACGCAGCGACTTGTCGAACTGCGAGCCGATTTCGTTACCGTACCAGTAGAGATAGAGCTGCTTGAGGGGGATGCCCTTATACAGCATGGCCGCCATCTCCCGGAAGGCGGGGACGAGCCAGTCCCCCTCCTGCGCCGCGGCCATCGGGCCGACCTGCGCGCCTTCCTGTCCCTTGACGGGGGCGAAGGTGAGCATGCGGCCCTGACGCTGATACTGCAGGGCCTTCGTATCGGCGATGCGCGCGAGCATCATGGTCTTGTACATCCTGAGGAGCGTCTCCGAATCAAGATCGGGTTCGAGCGACTTGTTCGTGATCTTCCCTTCCGCATCAAGAATCTGGAGCTGCTTGCCTGCGAGGGGGTCATAGTTTTCCAGTTTCATTGGAAAACCTCCTTGTTCGAAAATTTTACAAATAGTCTCGGCGAAAAAAAGAAAAGCCAGTCCTACCTATATGACAAGTCCATCCTAACGTATCTCAGCCGGATGTGCACGTGAGACGCTCCAACAATTTGTATGTTTTACAAATTATCCGATGGGTTTTGTCCCGACCCTTGCACTGCCTCCTTCCAAGCCACGTAAAAAGATGTTAGCCGCGCTGTGCGGCCAACATCTTCTTTTCGACTATTCTATAGCTTGCTTTTAGCTTACGATGCGTCCTCGTCCTCCTTGATCGCACCGCTGCGGTAGGCGTCGATCAGCCGGCGCAGATCTTCTATCTGCGTGGTGAGCGTCGCGCCCTGGTCCGTGTCGTAGACGTAGGTGCGCCGGTCAAGGATGTCCTCGCTGTGAGTGACGCTGACGATGTCCTCCTCGGCCTCGATGAGCTTATCATAGGAGGAGAAGCGGCTGTGGTAGACCAGATAGTAGGCGTAGGAGTCGCTGATGAGCGTGTAGCCGCCGATGTCGGTCTGCGAGGCGTATTGCTTGCTCATGCCGCCGTCGATGAGGTACATGCGCTGATCGGCGAGCACGACTTCATGCCCGCGGGTGACATCGAGCGGGACGTGGCCGTTGACGATCTTGCCTTTGCGTTCGTCGACGCCGAATTCCCGGAAGATGCCATCGAGGACGGCGTGGTCCTCGCGGTAGTCGAAATAAGGGTTCATGATCTCCTTGTGGGTCTTTTTCTCTTTGATGAAGTAGCGTTCGAAGGTCTTCATCGAGTGCTTCGCGAACAGCGGGCTGCTTTCGCCCTGCCAGAGCATGAGGAAATAGTCGCGCTCGGGGTTCTTTTCTTCGTAGCGGTTGAGGTAGGCGTTGCGGATCTTCTGTTCGTAACGGTCGATGAGCGCCTTTCCCGCAAGTGTCTCGCCGTCGATTTGCTGGTTCATGAAGGTCCCCTCGCGCGTCAAGGGGATGCCGGCGTGGAAGAGCAGCACGTCGTTGGCTTTCTGGACGATGGTGCCTTTGCGGAAGAGGAAGCGCACGTGCTTCTGCAGCATCTCGTTGTGGAGGAAAAGCTGCTGGAGGTGGTCGATGACGCGTTGTTCCTCGTGGGTGAGGGCGTAGGGATCCCCCGCGAAATCGACCGTGGGGAAATTCGTATCGCGCAGGGTGAAGGTGCCCGCTTCCGTGGTGAGCGTGCCCCGCTCGGGGTCGAGCTTATCCAGCAGGAGCCGGTCGTCCAACTTGAAATCGGGATTGCGGCGGATGATGCGCGCCTCGAGCTTGAACTGGATGATGGCGATCGCCTTGTGCATGCGGGCGACGAACTTCTCATCGGCCTCGTTGAGGCCGACGCGGCTTTCCTCCTTGGGATAGAAGGCTTCGCAGGCGTCGCGCTTGTAGGCCTTGTTGGCCAGCGCGGCGAGCAGCCGGAGGTTGATGCCGTAGCCGTCCTCGAGACAGTCGAGGTTGTTGTAGCGGGCGGCGATGCGCAGCACATTAGCGATGCAGACCTTGCAGCCGCTCGCGGCGCCCATCCAGATGATGTCGTGGTTGCCCCACTGGATGTCGACGCGCTGCTGGCGCATGAGGCGCTCCATGACCATGTGCGGCTTGGGTCCGCGGTCGTAGATGTCGCCCACGACATGCAGCTGATCGACCGCGAGATAGCGGATGAGGCGCGAGAGCTCGACGATCAGCTTGCGCTCCCGGCGGGTGCTGAAGAGCGCATCGATGATGGCGTCGTAGTAGTCTTTCTTGTCCTCGTGGTCCTCGCTTTCATAAAGCAGCTCCTGGATGAGGGTGGCGAATTCCTCGGGCAGCAGGCCGCGCACGTGCTGCTTGGTGTATTTGCTCGCGACGATGCGGGCGAGGGAGATCATGCGCTTAAGGGTGCTGCGGAGCAGGTCCTCGAAGGCTTTCTCCCCCAGCCGTTTTTGGTACTTGGCGAGCATGTCGGTGGGGTAGTAGATGAAGAAGGTCAGCCGGCGGCGGTCGTCCCTGGGGAGATCCTGGAACCGCTCGTTGATCTTCTCTTTGAGGATCCCCGAGGCGTTTTTCAGGTAATGATTGAAGGCGTCGTACTCGCCGTGGATGTCGGCGATGAAATGCTCGGTGCCCTTGGGGAGGTTGAGCACCGCGCTCAGGTTAATCAGCTTGGTGCTTGCGCTTTGCACGTTGGGATAGCGCTTCGCAAGCAGCTGCAGATATTTCTGTTCGTAATCCACAGAACCCCTCTTCTCTTGCTTGATTAGTGCTATTCTATCACGGCAGATAACCCGTGGCAACGCAGGCGGGCTGGCTCATTCCTGCCGGCGGTAGAATTCTAGCGCTTCATTGAAACCCAGACGGAACATATGCCCGAGCCCGCCGGTGTCGGTGACTTGCGAGGCGAAGCGCTCGCATTCGGCTTCAGACAGCGTAACGCCCAGATCGCTCAGCTTCACGGGCGCACCCCAGGCGTCGAAACGCTCGACGATGGCCTCAATTGTCGCTTCAGGGGTGTGGACGCCAAACAGCCGGCGGCCGAGCTGCTTCAGCCTGGGACCCATGGCGCCGGGGTTGGCTTCCAGGGCCATGCGCATCCACACCGGCTGCATCGCGCTCAGCGAGAAGCCGTGTGTCAGGTCGTACTTCGCGCTGGGCGGATAGACGAGCTTGTGCGAGGCCCAGTCCCCCTGCCGTCCCTGCTGGAGGATCCAGTTGAGGGCGAGGGTCGCGGCCCAGGAGAGATTCGCCCGGGTCTCATAGCTGTTGTCCCCTTCGAGATAGCGGTCCGTGTTCTCCAGCACGCTCTGCATCACGCCCAGCAACAGATAATCGCCGGTCTCGGTGCGCGGTGTGGGCGAGAAGAACTGTTCGAAGAGATGCATCAGGATATCGACGCTGCCGGCGATGGTGTGATGTGTGGGGACCGTGCGGGTGTAGTCGGGGTCGATGATGGCGAAGCGCGGCACGAGGGCGTCGTGCTTGATGCTGCGTTTTTCTTCGAGCACGTCGTTGGAAAGCACCGTGTTGCCGTTCGTCTCACTGCCGGTCGCGGACAAGGTCAGCACCACGCCGAGCGGAATCGCGCGGTTGATGTCCAGCCGCCGCTGATACACGCGCCAGATCTCCTCTTCGGGTTTGAAGGCCGCGAAAGCCATCGCCTTGGCGGCATCGATCACGGAGCCGCCGCCGGCGGCGAGGATGAAATCCACGCCGTGCTCGATGATCTTGCGGCGGCCGCTCTTGACGCTCTTCAGCTCCGGGTTGGGCCGCACGCCGGATTCTTCACACAAAGCGATCCCGAGTTCATCGGTGATTTCCTTGATGCGGTCGTAGATACCCAGTCTCTTGATCGACTCCCGGCCGTAGACGAGCAGGAGGCTGCTGACCTCGGCTTCCTTGAGCATCGTGGGGAGCTGCTGGAGCTGGTCCTTGCCGAAGACGATGCGGGTGGGGCTTTGGTAGATGAAATTCTGCATGGTCACCCTCCTAAGGCTTAACTGATCATATTATATCATAGACGACGTATCCATGGCCTGGCAACGCCGGTTGCATCAAAGAATGGGGATTTCCGGTGTGTCGATGTTGAAACCCTCTGATAAGGGTGGTACAGTAAATATATCATGTCCTGGAGGGATTGCATGATCGAAGAAGCCCTTCGCTCCCTTCCGTTCGTAAACAAGCTGGGTGAAGCGACTGTCGAGGCGCTCAAGCAGCACGCGGAAGTCCGCGAATTCGATGTCGACACGCGTATCCACGAAGACGACGACCCCACCTGCGACAGCCTGGTGCTGATTGTCTCCGGCAGACTCCGCATCTACAAGATGAACGAGGAAGGCAAGGAAGCGACCCTCTACGACGTCATCGACGGCGAGGCCTGTCTTTTGAGCCTGCGGTGCCTCCTCGAAGGAAAACCCTATGACGTGCAGATCGAGACGAAAGAACCCTCACGCATCGTCTTCATTCCCGCTTTCATCGTCCATCGGTGGCTGCTTGAAGAGCCGGCCTTCCTGCAGCATCTACTCAAGATTACCCTCACGAAGGTCGACACGCTGATGTGGCATTATGAGTCCATGTCCTTCGCCCCCATCAAACAGCGCATCAGTCTCTACCTCTACGAGAAGTCCCGTCATTATCGCACAAGCACCGTCTACACCACCCACCAGCAGATCGCCGATGAAATCGGCGCCAGCCGGGAGGCCGTCTCCCGGACGTTGAAAACCCTCGAGCGCCAGGGTCACCTCAGACTCTCGCGCGGCAGGCTGCATCTGCAGGGCCGGCTCCCGTTGCTCTAGCTGCGTTCCTGAAAGCATACATCCATACCCGTATTCCCGCCCGGTCCGGACGAATCTCCGTTCAGACCGGGTTTTTGTTCATAAATATTGTTTATACTTTTTATAAATTGTGACGCACCTCACAGACATTTCTCGACAGCTGTGCGAAACTGCATCCGGAACATCTACTTTATATGAGGTGATTGCAATGAGCAAGACTGTTAAAACCGCCATCATCACAGGCGTTTTGGCATTTATCGTCGGCGTCGTCGCGACCGGGTTCACCGTCTATCAAGCCGCACCGTCGGTGATGATGGTCGAGGATGAATCCCCCTACGACTTCGACGAGACGGTTGAACGTTTCGAGCGTGAAGTCGACGAGGCCGGCTGGAGCATCCTCAACACCCACGACATGGAAGCGACCATGGAGACGCATGGTTTCGACGTCGAGAGCATCAAGATCTTCGATCTGTGCTCGAGCGAATATTCCGCGGAGATTCTCGAGCTGGATGAGGAGCGCGTCGTCTCGCCGATGATGCCCTGCCGGGTCTCGATCTATGAACACAGCGACGGCACGGCCTACATCTCCCGCATGAACGCATCTCTGATGGCGGGCATGTTCGGTGGACAAGTCGAACGCACGATGGATGTGGCGACGGAAGAAACCGAGGACATCATCGACACCGTTCTGGATGAGTAATTGTCCTGAAACAGGGAAGGAGGCGCTTGTGCGCCTTCTTTTTTCGTGCCGATGGCTTGCAAGGGCGGCCGTTCTCTTATACACTGTACCTATACGGCAAGAGAGCGGGGATATGCATGCGACCGGATTACAGACGCTCCATCGTGAACCTCACAGCCGCCATCGAAGCGCATTACGGCCTGAGAACGAAACACCCGTCCCTCGAACGTGCCAAAAAGGCGATCGAGGATCGGCGACCGGCCCACATCGTCGTGCTGCTGCTGGATGGGATGGGCGAGAATGTCCTCGGACACCTCGGGGGGGAATCAATGCTCAGACGCAACCACCAGGAGACGATAACCTCGGTGTTCCCATCGACCACAACCGCCGCGACGACGGCCGTCCTCACCGGGCAGACGCCGCTTGAAAGCGGATTTCTGGGCTGGTTCATGTTCTTCGAGAAAGAGCGGCTGCATTATGAAGTGTTCATGAACCGGGACTACTACGACAAAAACAAGGAAATACCCAAGGGCTTCTTCACAAAACATTTCACACGCGAGTCCTTTCTTTCGCGCATCGAAGCGACGGGCAAAGCCAAAGCCGCCAGCTTCCAGCCCCGCCCCGTCGACGAGGACGGACATCCCTCCTTCGAAGCGGGCGTCCGAAGACTCCGCGACTTCCAGGCGAAGCACGGGCGGACCGTCTCCTATTTCTATGAACCGGAGCCGGATCTGACCGAGCATGAACACGGCACCCGCTCCGATCAGACGAAACGCTCCATGCGGAAACTCGACGCGCACGCATCAGAGCTTCTAGAAGAGGTCCAGAAAGACACGCTCATCTTCGTCACCGCCGACCACGGGCTGATCGACGTCGAGCCCATCCCGCTGTTCGAATACCACGACCTGACAAGCACATTCCGCCATCTGCCCGCCAACGAACCACGCATGACGAGCTTCTTCATCAAGGACGGACACCACGAACATTTCATCCGCTTCTTCAACGAACACTTCAGCGAGGATTTCGACCTCTACACCAAGGAGGAGCTGCTCTCCCGCGGTCTGCTCGGCAGCGGGGAGCCGCACCCCCTCGTCGATGACACGCTCGGGGATTTCATCGCCGTCGCCCACGGCCGGCGCATGTTCAAACTCTCCGATGATAAAGACCATCTCGCCCATCACGGCGGGATGAGCGAAGCGGAGATGAAGGTTCCGCTCATCATTCTCGATTCCAAAGGAGGCCGATCCTGATGGGACTCTTCGGCCAGGGCACCTCACTGAGAAGACGCACGCCGGTGACCACGCTGCTCGTCGCCGGGGTCACAGCCATGTTCCTCATCACCATCGCCCAGGGCGGCTTCACCCCTGAGGTCCTTTATGACCTCGGCGCGCTACGCGGCGACTGGGTGCTCGATGATGGCGACTGGTGGCGCACCGTCACGGTCATGTTCCTGCACGGGAGCTTCCTCCACTTCTTCTTCAACACCATCTTCGGTCTCTACGTGCTCAGCGGCGCGCTGGAGCGGATCATCGGCTCCCTGCGCTTCGCCATCCTCTATTTCGTCACCGGGCTGCTCGCCAGCGCCGCAATCGTCCTCACCGACATCGTCACGCTGATGACCGAGGAGCAGGTGGCGATGACCGTCGGCGCCTCGGGTGCGATCTTCGGCGTCCTCGGCGCGCTGCTCTATCTCACCTCGCACAAGCCCGAATGGTTCACCCGCGCCGATGTCTCGGCCATCCGCGCGTTGACGCTGATCAACGTCATCCAGACCTTCCTCGCGCCCAACATCTCCATCCCGGGCCACATCGGCGGTCTCGTCGCCGGGTATCTGCTGGCGGCGGTGATGGGCCTGCACACCATCCCCTTCGGCGGGCGGAAGAGTGAGTTCGAGGACCCCTACCAGCGCAGCTACATCGACCCCGGGAAGATCGACGACAAAGACGCTTTCGAGGACTTCGAAAGCGACGGCTACGACCCCTTCGCGAGCTACGATAAAGACGTCTACCGCGACAAGGAGCGCCGGGGCGATGACGATGACGACTGGCTTGCCTGAAAGATAACCGTCCCGATGCGTCGGGACGGTTTTTTTCTCTCGGGACACTCGCGCGGGTGGTATAATAGTTTCAAGGAGTGATGCCATGGACACGTTCATCTTTCTCGGGGTTGTCGGCATCTACACGCTGATGACCCTTTTCGACGCCTATGCGAAACGCTTGAACCACCAGGCGAGATACCGGCCGCTGCCGCCGGTGGTGGCGGATGTCTACGACGAAGCGGCCTATCAGCGCTGGCTTTCCTACTCCGGTGAGCGCGAGCGGCTCTCGAACATCCAGAGCCTGCTTTCCTTCGTCCTCATCCTCGTCCTGCTGATCGGCGGGGGTTTCCGCTGGCTGGCCGAATGGTCCCTGCAGACGGCTCCCGAGGGCGTGGATACGCTGCTTTTCTTCGGGGTGCTGGCGCTGTTCTCGATGGTGCTGTCGATGCCTTTCCGTTACTACCGGACCTTCTCCATCGAGGAACGATACGGCTTCAACCGCAGCACCCGCCGCACATTCTTCACCGACCGGCTGAAGGGGGCGGTGCTGGTGATGCTGCTGGGAGGCGTTCTCCTGGGTCTCTTGGTGTTCGCGCACGCGACGTTCGGCGCGTTCTTCTTCCTGGCGGCTTTCGCGGGCGTCATGGTCGTGCTGCTGTTCATCAATCTGTTCTACGTACGGTTGATCCTGCCGCTTTTCAACCGGCTCGAGCCGCTCGAGGAGGGGACTCTCAAGAATCGAATCGAAGCCCTCGCGGCAGCGGAGGATTATGAAATCGCCGCGATTTCGGTGATGGACGCCTCCCGCCGCTCTTCAAAGCTGAACGCTTTCTTTTCGGGGTTCTCCCGCTTCCGGCGGGTGGTGCTTTTTGACACGCTGCTTGAACGTTTCGACGAAGACGAGGTGCTGGCCGTCGTCGCGCACGAGGTCGGCCATGCGAAACATCGCGACGCCCGGCGCAACCTCTTCTTCTCCGCCGTCTCGCTGCTTTTGCTGCTGGTTCTCCTCTATGCGTTCGTCGAATCCGATGCGCTCTACGATGCTTTTGGTCTGGAAGAGGCGCACTTCGGTTTCGCCCTGCTCGTCTTCTCGCTCGTCGCGAGACCGATCCCCCTGCTGCTCGACCTCGCCGGCAACGCCTTCACCCGGCGCATGGAATACCGGGCGGACGCCTTCGCCGCCGCGAGGGTCGATGCCGACACCATGGTCCGGGTCCTCAAGCGCCTCGCCCGGGAGAACTACTCACACCTCACGCCGCATCCGCTCTATGTGATGCTGCACTACAGCCATCCGCCCATCAAGGACCGGATCGCCGCCTTGCAGGGTGAATCCGCCTGAGACGACACAAACCGCAGTGTGTCGCTCTCCATTGGCATCAGCGCTCGTCGGCGTGACGCTGACGATTCAATCAGGCGCCTTCACGCATGCGAGCAGGTGATGCGTCGCCATGTCACCGTTTTAGTCCAGCTCGCTCAATAAAGTATGAAAAAGGAAGCCTTTCCTTTCAGGCTTCCTTTTGTATAATGGGCTCATCCAGTTCGAGGGTGTAGACATTGATTCGGCCCGAGAACTCGACCGCGCCGTCGATGAACACCCGGTCCGCTTCTTCAATGACATCGAAGAGCGCGGGGGCGCCGGGGTCGATTGAACGGACCTCGCCGCGTTTCATGCGGATCATCACGGTTCGCTCATGACCGACGACGAGGGTCCTTCCCTCGATGCCGGGCAGCTCGGATTGATAGTTCCAGACCAGATCGTGCCCGGGTGTCTCCCGCCAGTTCGGATCGGAACCGTCGATGCCGCCGTGAACGAAGATATAGGGGCCGCGCTCCAAGAACAGCGGCCGCTCGCGCAGCCAGTCATACAGCTTCGGATATCGCGAATGGATGCGTCGCCGCATGATATCAAGCGAAGCGGGTCCTTCATAGGGGATGCCGGAGAAGCTCTCCAGTGTCGCGCCGAAGCCGTTGTGTGCGATGTTGAAGCGGACGCGGTCATCCTGTTTCTCGAAGAACTCGAGCAGGAAGGTATCGTGGTTGCCAAGCAGCGCCTCTGCTTTCTTTTTTTCCTGCAGCCGGCGGAGGTAGGTATACACCTCGGCGTTCTCCCGGCCCCGATCGAAATGGTCTCCGAGCGAAAGCAGGAAGTGCTGTTCGTCCTGTTCATCGAACCCCGCCTCGCTGAGAGCCTTCTGCAGCTGGGTGAAGTGGCCGTGGACATCGCTGACGATGAATACCTTCGGCATCATTCATCCCCCAGATCGGCGGCGTGGGGTTTTCCATAGACTTTCTTGAAATCTCTGGCGAAACGCTTGACGGCCTCCTCGGTCACGCTGTTGGTGAAGATGGCATCCAGCAGCTTGGGACGCACCGTCACTTTGTGGGCGCCTGCGCTGAGGGTCCCCTCGATCAGCCCCGGTGAATCGAACGAGGCGCCGATCAAGGTGATGTCAGGATATTCGCGGTCCAGTGTCCGGCGGATGGCGTCGACCACATCCAGCGGTGCGCGGCCGGCCTTGATGAGCCGCTGGATGTAGACCACCACCGATTTCGCGCCGGATTGTACGCTCATCATCGCCTGATGATACGTCGAAACTGCGGTCGCGGTCACATGGACCTCGCGGGAGGCATGCTGCATGAGCCGATAGCCGGCTTTTGTGGCGGGGACCTTGATGGAAAGGTTCTTCGGGAGGTTCTTGCGGAGGGCTTCGAGCTCACGTTTCATATCCGTCAGTGTCGGTGCGTTCAGCTGGACATACAACGTTTTCGGCGCAATCAGCTCGGCCAGCTTGCCTAGATGCCGGAAATACGCCTTCTCCTCTTGGGCGACAAGACTCGGGTTCGTCGTGACGCCATCAAAGGAAAAGACGCTCGCCAGCCGACGGATCTCCTCGAAATTGGCACTATCAATCAGATACATACAAACCCTCCTTTTCCTCACCATGATACTAGATACACGGGGAAAATGCGACTATGGGGCTTTTGTTTCTTGCACGCATTCACTCGTAATAGACGACGGTGCCCTTCTCGCCGCGGATGGCGGCCTCGGCGTCGTCCAGATGAGCGATGATCGCCTGGGCGTCGGGCTTGCCGCTGACAAAGTCGATGGCCGCCTCGACCTTCGGCAGCATGCTCCCCTTCGCGAACTGCCCCTCATCGATGTGCTGTCTGGCTTCCCGGGTGCTCATGCGCTCGATGTTGCGCTGCTGGTCGGTGCCGAAATCGACGGCGACGTACTCGACCGCCGTGAGGATCACGAACGCGTCCGCGCCGATCAGCTGCGCGAGCAGGGCGCTCGAGGAATCCTTGTCGATGACGGCCGGGGTGCCTTCCAGACCGTCTTCGCCGCGGACGACGGGGATACCGCCGCCACCGGAGGCGACCACGACCGTGTCGTTGGCGAGCAGCTGCTTGATGCTGTTCTTCTCGATAATATCGGAAGGTTTCGGCGAGGCGACGACGAAGCGGTATCCACGGCCGCTGTCCTCGACGATCGGCAGGCCGGTCTCCGCTTGCAGCGCCTTCGCCTCCGATTTCTCCATGAAGGCGCCGATGGGCTTCGCGGGGTCTTCGAAAGCCGGGTCGTCCGCCTCGACGAGCGTCTGGGTGACGACGGTGGCGACATCGCGGACGATGCCGCGGGCATCGAGCGCGTTCTTGATGCCATTCTGCAGGTGATAGCCGATGTAGCCCTGACTCATGGCGCCGCATTCGGGCAGGGGCATCAGCGGGGATTCGTCCTGCTTGGCGCCGATATCGAACGCTTTTTGGATCATGCCGACCTGGGGGCCGTTGCCGTGCACGACGACGACCTCGTGCTTCTGCTCGATGAGGTCGGCGATGCTTTCGCTGGTCTTCTTGACGAGTTCTTTCTGTTCCTGCGGGGTGTTGCCGAGGGCGTTGCCTCCAAGGGCGACGACAACTTTCATGCTTGCATTCCTCCTAAGAATCGTTTCTGGCTGGGTGCGTCGTAGACGTTCCTTTCCATATTGCGACAATTCGTCCTTAAAGTCAACCCCGCACCAAAAGAAAAGGCCCGGTCCGGGCCTTTTCTGCTTGCTTACTCCTCGGTGTCGAAGGGGTAGGTCTCGAGCACCTCATAACGCGTCTCGTAGCCATCGTTGTAGGCGACGGCGACTTCGACTTCATAGGCGGTGTCCGCCTCCAAGCCTTCGAAAAAGACGCCTTCGTTCAGGCCGACGCCGAGACCGTCCTCAAGCGTGAGTTCGCTCATCTCGTCGCCGTCCTCATCTCTGAGGTAGACTCTGAGCCCTTCGATGGCGTCGTCTTCATCGACGATCTCCAGATCGAAGATGATGCTCTCCTCGTCGATTTCGATATCCTGCATGTCGCTTTCGGGAAGTTCATTCAGCGGTTCAATGACGACGTCCTCGGCATCAAGCACGGTCTCGTAGTGCTCGTCTTCGAACTCGTATTCCGCATAGACCTCGATGGTGTACTCACGCGCGTCGAGGTGGAAGAACTCGTTGCCGCTGACGGTGCCGTCGGTGGGCAGGTCATGGTCTTCGTTGTTGAGGTCGACGACCTCTTCGTCTTCATGCATCAGCCGAGCCGAGATGAACTCGATGGTGTCGGAACCGTCATCGACGTGCAAATCGAATTCAATCGTATTGTCCTCGACAGTAATCTCATCAAGTTCCGCTTCGGGTTCACTCTCTTCGAACAATTCGTCACAGGCACCCAGCATGAAAACCAGGGCGAACAAAGGGATGATCTTGACTAGACGCATCGTTACTCACTCCTTTTTGAATGAAAAACACTCCGTAGATTTACGAAGTGTCTGTTTTCTTTTAGTATACCAAGGCTCAGCGTGCTGTCAAGTGCTATCAAGTACACGAAGCGCTATCTCGAGGTCTTCATCTAGATATTCAGCCTTGAGCAAATGTTCGATGGCCTGATCCCGCTCGAAACGCTGCGCCAAGGTGGAATACGTCCCCTCAAGGGTCTCGATGGCGGCCGGGCCGGGCTTCAAAGAAACATCCGCACCCTCCTGCAGGGCCCTGATGGTGAGCAGGGTCTCATCATCCAAACGTTCGAGGCGCTTGCGGAGCTTGCGACGCTGTTTGAAGTAGGCTTCATTCGGCAGGTGGCGCATGCCGGTCTCGGCCTCACTGCGGCTCAGTTCGCCGCGCATGCGCCGCGCGTGCTTGATGATGCGGAGAATCTGTCTGCGGGTCTTGGCATCAAGCTTCATTGCAGATCGAAGATGGCGTCGACAAGCTCGAAGGGGCGGGTGACGTAATTGAAGGTCACCGTCGTGAGGCTAGGAGTTTCAAAGATGATGTTGCCGAAGTTGAGCCGGCGGCCCATCCGCGTGGCCTGGACCTTCATCGTGGCGATCTGTGCGAGCGGGATGATGGTGAGCTGTCGCATGGCCCTGCCCTGTCGATCGATGATGCGCTTGTTCGTCAGTTCGATGCGACGTTTCCTTACACGGAGGATATAGCCGAAATAGATGAGCAGATACACGGCGAGGATGGCGTAGAATCCATACTGCAGCATCCAGTCCCCGCTTTCGATGAAGGCGAGGTAGGCGACATAAAGCATCACGGCGAGATAGCCGAGCATGAACTTGCTCAAGGGGAAGGCGAGCGCCTTCCACATCGACAGCTTGACGGTCATGATGGTATATTCCTCCGTTGCAGCCATCATTCTCCCTCCCAGGTCGTCTTACTTCGATTATATCACTTCAGTTTGAATCCCGCACCTATTTTCCTTCCTCCAGTGAAAGAACGCCCGCGCGACGCATGCCGATGAAGAGGGTTAACGTCGCGAAGAGGATGAAGGCGGCGCCCGCAAGTTCAAGACTCTCTTCCAGGAGATAATCGACAAGAAAAAATTCAATAGGCTGCGCGAATCGCTCCATCACAAAGCTATCAACCCGGCGCCAGGCCTCGAAACGCATGAGATCAAGCCCATCGACGATGCGCCCCCCTACCTGGATGTACCAGCTGTTGAAATGGCGCGAAGCGGAGAACAAGGCGCCGAAGAAATAGAATACATAGCCCACCAGCATCAGCGCGAACGCCGGCCGGTAACGCTTGAGAACATGCCGCAGTGAATAGAAGGCGAACACCATCACCGCGCCGAGCACCGCGTAGATGCCGAGCTCGATGCCGATGCCGACGAGGCTGGTGGGGCCTTCGGCGATGCCCAGCACCGCGGTCGAGGTTTCGCGGATCATGTGCCGCACATTGCCGGTGTCCTCAAGCACCATATAGGCGAGCGCCCCCGCGAAGATCAGGAAGCGTTTCGCATCCGGCGAGCCCTTCGCGAGCAATCCCCCGCCGATCAGGGCGATGAACACCGCCGAGCCAAGGTTCGCCGCATACTGCATGATCTCCGCCGGTCCTTCCTCTTTAAAAAGCAAAAACCAGACCAGCGACTCATCACCGGCACGCTCAAGCAGCCACCCTTGAAGGCCGAAGGCATCGAGGAAATCCACAAGCACCACCAGAGTGAAGGCGACTATATAGAAAAGGGCCAGAAAGGCCATGAGTACTTTGACAACCCGGGGGATCCCCTGCATGTGCATCACTCCTTATGAACTAAGCCGGACAACTCGCC
>PULR01000038.1 GCA_003551005.1 Mollicutes bacterium | reverse complement strand
GAGCTTTCGATTTCCCTTGGTTGAAACAGATTCCGGGTATGGACATCTGTCATTCCCGTTGTCTAAAATGCATAACTGGCTGACCGCAAATGACATTCTTTAAACCATGCGCTGTTTGAGACGGATGTTTATCTGAAAGAGTCCATCGATTCCAGGTTGAGAGTCCAAATGAGCAAAAATCCTGTTTTTGCCAAAGGATTTTTGAAGCTTCCTCCTTGTGGAGAATACCCCAATGTGGTTATATTCTCTTTTCTTAACACCCTATCCGTCGCTTATAATAACCGGCACGCGATTAGCAATCTAACAAACGATAGAGACTTGCGAGACCATCAATCTTGACCCTTATTTTTCAGCAGCGAGGTGGATACGATCGCTAAATATCAAGTCGCCGGCATTCTTATCGAATTCAAGCCGTTCTTCGAAGATTATCTCGAGACCTTCGAACCCTTCCGCTACGAAGGGGACGCCCCCGCCGCCTACACCATCCGGACCTTCATCGAGGAGACCCTCTCCCCGCCGGAGCAACCACCGGACTATCGACTCAAGGACCGCCTCATCTTCCGCGGACGCGAGGGCGAGACGACCCTCAAGCAGGATCGCGAAGGCAACGTCCCCATCAAGGTCTATCAGTCCTACGACCGCAGAACATCGTATCTCTATCTGAAAGCCGGGCTCGCCTCGACAAACGCGGAGCGCGAATACATCTTCACCGGCATGCTGTTCATGAAGATCGCCCTCAACGAAGGACTGCTCGGCCTGCACGGCGCCGCCGTCGCCTACAACGGCGAGGCCGTGATCTTCGCCGCCCCCTCGCGCACCGGCAAATCGACGCACCGACGACTCTGGCAACGACACTACGAAATCGAGACCATCAACGACGACAAGCCGCTCCTCTCCCTTGAACAAGGAGAAATCTGGGTCCACCCCTCCCCCTGGTCGGGCAAGAGCCGCCTCACCGGCACCACCCCCTATCCGCTGCACACCATCGTCTTCCTCTCCCGGGGCGAGGAGAATTGCATCCGGGAACTCGATTTCAAAGAGAGCCTCGAACACCTCATGCGCAACTGCTACCGCCCCGATAGCGAGGACCTCTGGGACCGGCTCTTCGAGATTCTCGAGCACCTCAAGCGCCACACCCCGATGCTGCATTATGCCTGCAAAAAGGAAGATCAGGCCGCGATTACACTCCACAACTACTTATTCGGAGGTAAACATGAAGATTAAAGAAGGTTATGTCATCCGCGATCTCGGCGAGGAGATCGTCGTCGTCCCCACCGGGGAGGAGGCCGCCCGTTTCAACGGCGTCATCTCCCTCAACGAAACCGGCCGGCTCCTCTTCGAGACCCTGCAGGAGGGCGCGACGAAACAAGAGCTCATCGCTCTCCTGCAGGAGCACTACGACGTGTCTGAGGAACAGCTCGCGCAGGATGTCGAGGCGTTCCTGAAGACCCTGCGCGCACACGACATCCTCCTTGAGACGTGATCCACACGCCTATCGAGGGTCCTTCTCTTGCTTCCAGCTTTCAATAAACCACCACCAGAATGACAAGCCGCCGCGCTTGAAAAACAGGAGGGAATCATCATGTGGAAACTCATGCTCGCACCGTTTTTCATCCTCTTCGCCCTCTCGGGCTGCCCGGGCGAAGAGGAAGACAGAACGCTCGCGGTCTCGAAGGAGAACGGCACCCTGGAGTGGGTCGCCGTCGAGAACGCCGAGTACTACACCATCACCCACGAAGCGACCGGAGATGAGCACGCGACGACCAACACCAGCGTCGACCTCGACGTCATCGCCGGCGAACCGGGCACACACACATTCGAAGTCTGCAGCGACAACGGCTACTGCAGCACCGTCGAGTATACCAAGCAAGACCCCGAGGCCTGCTGCACGAAGGGTCCTACCAGATGAACCAGGCTCCGACCCGAGATTTGAGCGTCGAGGTCGGCGCGACCGTGGAGACGATTCAAGAAATCGATGCCGAGACGCTCACCCTCGAGGAGGACGATGTCCAGCTCGAGGGAACACAGCTGATTATTGCACAATCGGTCTTCGAGGGCGTGGATGTTGAAGACGAGCGTCTCTCGATAACCACCGAGGCCGGAATCATCGAACTCACCCTCGACACCACGGACAAGAACAACCCGCATTTTATCTGCGACACCAGCGCGACCTATCAAGGCGAGGATCTGACGTTCGAAGTCGAGCCGCTTGAGGGAGAACTTTCCGCCATCGACAACGCCATCACCGAGGAGGAGTATCATTACGACAACGGCACGCTCACCCTCGAGGCTTCCTATTTTGAAGCCCTCCTCGAGGATGAGCCCGACCGCGAAACGATCATGCTCGGCGTCCAGTTCACCCAGGACGGTGATACGACCATCACCTACCTCTTCATCGATCTGCCCTGAAGCCGATCCGCCAAGACGCACACACATGAAAAGCACCCCTTCCTGCTCCATGCTGGAGACAGGGAAAGGGTGCTTTTTTATGTTGCCCGCCTTTCAGGCACACTTCGGTGACTCCCTGAGACCGGGCCCGTGAGAGACGCTTCCCCGACCGGCAGATTGCGAGCTTATTCCTCCCCCGGTACGATGGTACCGTTCTCCACCACCGATTCAGGGAGGAACGTGTTGGCATCGAGGATGTCTTCAAGGTTTAATGTGAAATGTGCATCCTGGCTCAATTGGATGGTGTTGTCTTCAAATGTGTTGTCCTCAAGCTGCGAGAAAGTAACTTCTAAAGACTCGCTGACGTTGAAGCCTTCGACAGTGGCCATCCTGGTGGCATTGTCCCGCGGTTCAAAGAAACCTTTAGGTTTCGCTTCCGTTGAGGCAAGCCAAGCGAGTCAGGCGAAGCGGCGGATCACCCGGCGGAAGAAGCCCACGAGATCGGGTACCAGCGTGCCGGTGAAGCTGAACGCTTCATACGTGAGCGAACGATGCGCATCCGTCTTCTTGAACTGCTTCTTGAGCGCTTTCGCCATCGGCACCGGCCCGCACAGCATGACATGAGGGTTGTCGCTCAGATCCAAATCATCAACACTCAAGAACCCGTCCGTGTCGCTTTCGGAAAGAACGAAATGGAAATTTTCGTGCTGTCGGTCCAGCGCCTTGAAGAACTCCAGATGCACCGCCTCGTCCTTGTTTCGCACGGAATAGTAGAGCGTAATCTTCTTATCGAACGTCTCCCGGCTACGAAGATGCGACAGGAAGGGCGTGATGCCGATGCCCCCCGCCAGCCAGACCTGCGGCGAGGGGTAATCATCGAAGGTCATATGGCCGAAGGCCCCGGTGAGCGTGACCGCATCCCCTTCCTCGAGCTTGTCGTGAAGCGCTTCGGTATAATCGCCGAGCGCCTTGATGGTGAAATAGACGCGCTTGCCATCCACGCCCGAGACCGAGAAGGGATGCGGCACGCCGTCGAAAGGCGGCTTATCAACCTTGAAGAACACAAACTGACCCGTCTTGAATTCAAGCGGCGCCTGCAAATCGAGGGCGATCTCCACCACGCCCTCGGTGGGGAAGGTCTTTGAAGCGACCTTCCCTTTGTGCTTGAAGGCGGTCTTTCGATAGAGCGCGATCATATACACGCTGGAAGCGACACCAACGACACCGAGGGCCATCGTCCACACGCCAAGCGGCGTGAAGGAAAGCAGATTGTATGAACTCAGGGCGAACGCGTGGTAGAACGCCAGCAGATAGGGAACGACCATGAACCGGTGGAACAGCCGCCACCGCTCATAGTTCATATACTTCGCAAGCAGCGCCAGCACGATCAGGGCGATGAACAGATTCCGCGCCCACACGCCCGCGCTGGCTGCATCAAAGGGCGCATCACGGAAATAGAGCACGATCAGGTTCGCCGTCTGGGCATGCACGAACACCAGGGCCAAAGCGCCCACCGCCAGCCACCGATGAGTGGCGTAGACATGTTCGAGCCCGCCGAAGAGCCAGTTGACGAAGCGGTTCTTCGTAGCCAGAAGGAAGACCAGCGTGAAGCCGAGCAGCACCGTCGACCCCACGATCTGAACCGCCGTGCTTTCTATCGGCTGGGCAAGAATGGGGTCGCTGCTCAGCCACAGCAAAGCATTGAAAACGAACGCTCCCAGAAAGAATACAAGGCCTTTCCAGGAGGATCTGAGATATTGCATGCGCACTCACCAACTTTCTTCTACATTAGCTGTTCAAGCTTCTACAATCATGACACGTCTCAATATCCGTTGGAATCGTAGCCGTTCTCGTCGTATTCCGGCGCGCCATCCGTATCCTCATCGACAAGGATGCCGATCTTCGGAACGTTATCCAGCATTTCCGCACCGTGCTGGGGATTGTCCTCGAGCTCTTGTGTCAAGTCCGCTCCGGCGGTGACTTCACCTTGATGGGAGCCGTCCGTCCATTGCGCGGAGTCGGTGACGTCATAGACGTAGCCGTCAACCGCGACGTAGGCATCGGCGCCGTCCTGGCCGTCGTATGCCGAGAGTTCATCCAGCGTGTATTCCTGCAGCTCGTCGTTGTCATCTGCTTCATCGTCCTCGTCGACGAGAATGCCGATTCTCGGGACGTTATCCAGCATTTCCTCGCCATGCTGGGGATTGTCCTCGAGCTCTTGTGTCAAATCCGCTCCGGCGGTGACTTCACCTTGATGAGAGCCGTCCGTCCACTGCGCGGAGTCGGTGACGTCATAGACGTAGCCATCAACCGCGACGTAGGCATCGGCACCGTCCTGCCCGTCGTATTCAGCCAGTTCATCCAGCGTGAATTCCTGCAGCTCGTCCTCCGGGACATCGTCGTCCTCTCCGTTGCCGCAGGCCACCAAAGTCACGACTAGGACACCGAGAATGAAAAATGCCAGTAGTTTTCTTTTAGCAACCAACCCAATCACCTCTATTTGTATTTTTTCTACATTCAGTCTACCACTCTTCTATATGGGATGC
Source organism: Mollicutes bacterium (assembly GCA_003551005.1). GTDB lineage: Bacteria > Bacillota_I > Bacilli_A > Izemoplasmatales > Izemoplasmataceae > T1SED10-81. The sequence goes on along the minus strand of PULR01000038.1, from coordinate 75 downwards.
TTGTTATATGCTCAGGAAATGCTTGCGACTGTTTGCGGCTTGGTTTACAGCTTGCGTAGGAAGCAAACGACGGGG
>PULR01000056.1 GCA_003551005.1 Mollicutes bacterium | reverse complement strand
TTCTATAACACGCAACGCTTTTCACCTGCATTAAAAGGCCTGACCCCGATGCAATATCGGAATCAGGCCTTGGCATCTGTTTAATTATTTCCACTGTCTACTTGACGGGGAGCGGTTCACATGCGGTGCCTTTCTTCATAAGCAGGAATCTCAGACAGTGACGACAACGGGGAGGATCATCGGACTGCGCTCCGTCTTGGTGTAGATGTAATCGTTGAGGAGGTTGGTGACCTCTTTTTTAATGGTCGGCACCGGAACGTCCTGCTTACGCTTGATGAGTTCCTCGACATGCTGGTTGACCATGTGGCTGATCTCATTGGTGAGTTCAGTGTGGTCCTTCATGTAGACGAACCCACGTGAGACGATGACAGGTTTGTCGATGAGCTGCCGGGTTTCCTTGTCGATGGTGATGATGGTGGTGAGAAGACCGTCCTCGCTCAGGATGCGCCGGTCGCGGAGCACCACGTTGCCGATGTCCCCGATACCCTTGCCATCGATGAAGACGCTCTGTGCGCGGATGTTTCCGGCGATGCGGGCGCTGCCGCCGGAGAGGGCGAGGACATCGCCGTTATCAAGAACGAAGGTGCGATCCTCCCGCAGTCCGGTAGCCACGGCGGTCTGAGCGTGTTTTTTCAACATGCGGAATTCACCGTGCACCGGCATGAAGAAACGAGGCTTCATGAGCTTGAGCATCAGCTTGAGCTCTTCGGCCCCCGCATGCCCGCTGGTGTGGGTGTCGCTCAGAGGGGAGTGCACGATGACGTCGGCGCCGCGTTTGAAGAGCTGGTTGATGGTGCGGTTGATCGAGGCCTTGTTTCCGGGGATGGGACTGGAGGAGAAGATGACGGTGTCGCCATCCTGGACCTTGATTTGTCGATGCGAGCCGTTGGCGATACGCGAGAGCGCGGCGAACGGTTCACCCTGGGAACCGGTACAGAGAATAGTGATCTCCTCGGGGTTGAAGTGCTTGAGGGCCCGGGCTCCGACGAAGGTCCCGTGCGGGGCCTCGATGTAGCCCATCTCCTGGCCGACCTCGATGGTTCGCTCCATGCTGCGGCCGAAGACGGCGACTTTCCGGTTCGTCGCGATGGAGGCCTCGATAATCTGCTGGACTCGATAGACGTTCGAGGCGAATGTCGCGATGACCGCGCGGCCGTCGATGCGCGAGAAGATATCCCGGATGTTCTCGCTGACGGTGGTCTCGCTTTTCGTGAAGGCCTCGACTTCGGCGTTCGTGGAGTCGCTGAGCAGAAGCTGGACCCCTTCGCTGCCAAGACGGGCCATCTTTGCGTAATCGGCGTCGGGGCCGGTGGGGGTGAAGTCGAACTTGAAATCCCCCGTGTGGACAATCTTGCCCTGCGGGGTCTTGACGACGATGCCGTGCGAATCTGGAATCGAGTGGTTTGTCCTGAAAAAGCTGACTTTCAGGTTGTTGAAGCGGATGATGTCGTTTTCGAAAAACTCGAGCAGGTTGTAGTGGATGCCGCGGTGTTCCTGCATCTTCTTCTTGATGAGTCCAACCGCGAGTCCGTTGGCGTAGATTTTCGGGACCTTCACGTGCCGGAGAAGCCAAGGGATTCCTCCGATGTGGTCCTCGTGGCCGTGCGTGATGAAGAGGCCTTTGATCTTGTGCTCGTTCTCCTGCAAGTACGTGTAGTCCGGGATGACGTAGTCGATGCCGAGCAGCTCGTCATCCGGAAACATGATTCCGGCATCGATGATGACGATCTCATCCTGGTACTCCACGCAGTACATGTTTTTCCCAACTTCACCAAGTCCGCCTAATGCAAACACACCGACTTCGTGCTTCTTCAAAAAGTTTTGCATTATTGCGTCCTCCTGTGAATCTGTAAAGCATTTAAGTATCGAAAGGTGATTTCATTCCATTATAGCTTATTTCAGCCAAATTACCAAAGGTTTTGTGTTATAATTTTCATCAGCAGGTGATAGACAATGAAAAAGTACATCTTGTTCTTCGATGTCGACCACACACTCTTCGACCATCGTATCAGATCCGTACCGGATTCGACAATTGACGCCCTGCGTCGCGTTCGAAACCGCGAGGACACCATCCTTGCGCTCGCAACGGGAAGAGCGCGCTACATGCTGGATGTCGTCGAGGAGATTCTTCCGTTTTTCGAGGTGCTGATCACCGTCAATGGACAGCTTGTCTATCTCGGTGATGAGATTCTTCATGATCAGCCGATGCCCACACCCGATGTGCTACGTGCAAAAGCCACGCTTGAGAGCAATCGGCTGCTTTATGGCATGCTCGGCAAACGCAAGCACAGCATCCGCGCCATCAATGCCCCGATCCGAAGACGCTTCAAGGAACAATGCCTGCCTTTGCCCGAAGTCGACCCCGCCCACGAGCAGCACGACGAGATCTATCAGCTCTGGGTGTTCACCCATAACCGCGAGGCCGGTCCCATCTATGAGACGCTAGGAGATTTCCACGTGGTGCCGTGGTTCGAAGAAGGCTTCGATATTCTCTATTCCCAAAAGAGCAAGGTCGACGGCATCCGGGTGGTCCTCGACCATCTCAACATCCCGTTCGAACAAGCCTACGCCTTCGGCGATGGCAACAACGACAAGGAGATGCTGGCGAAAATCCCCAATTCGATCGCGATGGGTGATGCCCCTGAAGCTGTCCGGCAGGTGGCCTCCTACGTCACTGCGCCCTGCGGGGAGGACGGCATCGCCCGTGCGCTTGAAGCCTATGGTTTCCTGAAATGAGGGAATGCGCATGATTGCAGAAGTGCTCATCGACATTCCGCACTGGCATCTGGACCGCACGTTCGACTACGTGGTGCCGGGAACGCTTGTTGATGCCGTGAAGCCGGGGCAGCGCGTGGAAGTCCCTTTTGGTCCGCGCGTGCTTTCCGGCTACGTAACCGGTTTGAAAACGAGTAGCGGACTGGAGCGGTTGAAGGAGATCCGTTCGGTGCTCGACCTGCGCCCGCCTTTAGACCAGGAACGTCTGTCGCTCGCAGACACGCTCTCCCGGCGGCACCTGCATCCGCGCGTCAGGTACCTCTCGGCGATGTTGCCGAGGGCTTTGTCGATGCGGACGCGTGTGTGGCTGATTCCGCGTGATTGTTCGGCCCTGCCGGAAGAACTGCGTGAATTCTTCCCGACTAAGAAGCCCGTGCCTTACGAAGGCGCCCTGAAAACGAAGAGTCGACTGGTGCATCAGGCGCTTTCCGATGGCCTCCTTGAACAGGATGTGCGTCTACGTCAGACGGAATATGCGAAGACGGTCGACTACATACGGCTGAAGAAGCACCCCGAAAGCTTGAGAGGCTCGAAGCAGCAGGCACTTGTCGACATACTTGCAGAGCATGATGAACCGATTGAGAAAGCGGAGCTTCTCAAGGCCGCCGACGCTTCGCATGACTCTCTTTCACGCTTGATGCGACAGGAGGTTGTTGAATCCTTTTCAAAGGAGCGTTACCGCGAACAACAGACTCTCTATGCACTTGAGGATACAGACGTGACGCTCACCGAAACGCAACAGCAGGTCTTCGATGTAATCGCCAGCCGACTCGACGTCTTTCAGACCTACCTGCTGCATGGCGTCGCCTCCAGCGGCAAGACGGAGATCTACCTTGAGCTTTCCGCCCGCGTGCTGAATGCGGGACGGCAGGTCGTGGTGCTGCTCCCGGAGATCTCCCTGACGCCGAAGATCACCGCTCGCTTCAAAGCGAGATTCGGGAGTACTGTGGCCGTCTATCACAGCGGCTTGACGGTGGGTGAGCAATACGACGAGTGGCGCCGGATGCAACGCGGCGAGGCGCAGCTCGTCGTCGGCGCCAGGAGCGCCGTCTTCGCCCCGTTTGAGGATATCGGGCTGTTTGTTTTTGACGAGGAGCACAGCGACACCTACATCCAGTCGGAAGCGCCGCCTTATGATGCGAAGGACGTCGCCTCCAGACGGGCGAGGACCCATCGCTGTCCGGTGCTTTTAGGAAGCGCGACCCCTTCGACGGAAAGCTATCATCTCGCCCGGGAAGGCTACTATGAATATCTGAGGCTCAGACAACGGGCGCTTTTCAGTCGTGAGCCGAAACTCCGGCTCATCGATATGAAGCAGGAATTCAAGGATGGCAACACCTCGATGTTCTCCCGGGACCTTCAAAAGGCCATTCAATCCCGCCTCGACAGGCAGGAGCAGACGTTGCTGCTGCTCAACCGGCGGGGCCATGCCCAGTTCGTCCTCTGTCGTGCCTGCGGGCATGTCGTCAAATGTCCCGACTGCGACATTTCGCTGACATATCACCGCCACAGCGACCGTCTCGTCTGCCATCACTGCAGCCACGCCCAGCCGATGACGAAACAGTGCCCATCCTGCAAAAGCCCCCACATCCGTTTCATGGGTGTCGGTACCGAGCGAGTCGAGACCGCTTTGCGGGAGTGGTTCCCGGAAGCTTCGATTCTTCGCATGGACCGGGATACAACGCAGCGTAAGCAAGCCCATGAGGAGATCCTCCATCGTTTCGAGACGGAAGGGGATGTGCTGATCGGTACGCAGATGATCGCCAAGGGACTTGATTTCGAGAAGGTCACGCTGGTCGGGGTGCTGAGCGCTGATATGGGTCTTCACGTGCCCAGCTTCTACGCGGAGAGCGAGACCTTTTCCTTGTTGATGCAGATCGCCGGCAGAAGCGGCCGGCGTGACACCCGGGGTGACGTGCTCATCCAGACCTATCAAAAACACCATCCAGTTTTGCAGATGGTGTTAGACCGGGACACGAAGCGCTTCTATGAACGGGACCTGCGCTTTCGACGCCTCTCCCGAGTGCCGCCGTTCGCCCGGCTTTCGCAGGTGCTTCTCGCCGCCGAAGATGACCGCGTCGCCTATCGACGGGCGTTGAAGACCAAACAGAAGCTGTCGATGTTCGATGTGCTCGGACCCACCCAGCCTTTCATCCGCAAGCAGGGTGGATACCTGCGCTGGTCCCTCATCGTCCGTCACGAAGATGCCGATGCGCTGGCCGAGGCCCTGAGCGATATACAAGCCGGGATGGACCCGAAAAGCGAGCGGTTGAGCCTCAACCATTACCCTCGTATATTCTGAGCGACAAAGGAGTGACCATTATGGACATCATCTTCATGGGCACCTCGCAGTTCAGTGTTCCATTCTTGTCCGCAGCGCTTGAGCTCGGCGATGTGAAGCTTGTCGTCACCCGTCCCGACAAGCGTCGGGGCAGAGGCCGCAGACGCCAGGCTCCGCCGCTCAAGCAGGAATCCGAACGCCTCGACATCGATTGCCTGCAGCCGAACAGCTCCGCCGAACTAGCCCGCACCATTGAAGCGTTGGAACCGGACGTGCTGCTCACTGTTGCATACGGGGACATCCTGCCGGCTTCCATTCTAAAGAAGGTGCCGTTGGCGCTGAACGTACACGCCAGCCTGCTGCCTTCATTAAGAGGAGCGGCGCCGATCACACGCGCCATCGAGGCGGGTCATGAACAGACCGGCGTGAGTCTGATGGCCATGACAGAGAAAATGGATGCCGGACCGGTCTATGCTTCGAAAGTCGTCCCCATCGACAGCCGGGAGACGAAGGGGACGCTCACCGAGAAGCTCATCGAAGCGGGTTGTCGATTGTTACGGGCACACTTGCACGATATCCACAAGGGCACGCTCGAGCCTACCCCGCAGGATGATTCACAGGCCACGTATGCGCCGAAAGTCAAGAAGCAGGAAGGTGCGCTGGATTTCAACCGCACGGCGCTGGAACTCGAGCGCAAGGTCCGCGCCTTCAATCCCGACCCTGGAGCGTTCCTCGTTGTCGGGGGTGAACGGATCAAGGTTCTGGACGCTAAGACCCTTGATCGGGAAGCCGACCCCGGAACGATTCTCCATCCTGGCAAGGGCAGGGTGGCGATCGCCACCGCCGAGGGTGCTTTGGAGCTGCTGCGTGTGCAGCCTCCCGCCAAGCGGCCGATGGATACCAAGGATTTCATGAACGGCCGAGGTCGGGAGCTTTTCATCATGGGCGGACGCTGTGAGAATGCTTGAGGCTCCCGGACGTTTTCTTTTCGCCATAAAAGTGCTATAATGTTGAAAACGAACCCAACCCAAGAAGAAGGAGACATTCACATGTCCAAACGTTCCCTGTTCAGCCGGAATGAAATGCTCCGAATGAACGTCGAGACCCTGGAGGAGCGCGGGGTGTCCGTCGACGACATCGCCGAGATCGCCTATCAGCAGCAATCCAAATGGGCCGGAGACGTATCCAGGCAGGATTGTGTGGAGTCCGTCGAGAAGATTCTCTCGCTGCGTGACACCTTCCACATTCTCCAGCTCGGCGCCGAGATTGACCGGCTGACCGAGGAGAATCGGATTCGCGAACCATTGAGGGAAATTTTGCACAATGACCTCGGCCTGTTCGGTATCGACGAACTGTTCGGGCTTGAACTGGCCGGACTGTTCGGAACCATCGGCAAGACCAATTTCGGAGACATTGATGTGAACAAGCCGCTCATTATCGAGAAGCTGAACACCCAGGGAAAAGAAGACGAGACTGTCTGCCACACGTTTCTCGATGACATCGTCGGCGCCATCGCCGCCGCCTCATCGACCCGTGTAGCGCAGATCGCAAATGAAAAAGAGGCTCGCAAGGACCCGCGCTATAAGGAGATCCAGCTCGATTTCGACCTCTAGGAAGTGATCGCATGGCCAAGAAGGAACGGGATCTCGAAGATTTCTTCAAGAAGGCTGATAGCGACCCCGACGAACTGAAGGAATATGTCGAGACGCTGAAAAAGGAGGAGGACCCGAACCGGACGACCCGGATCGATAGGATCGCCCTCTTTTTCAAGAGTGTCGTTGAACGGATCAAGAGCTACTCCAGCACGGACAAGCCAAAGAAGCGAAGCAAGCCTTCAATCCTCAAAAAACGCCTGCGCATCATCTATAAACGGATAGTGAAGCGCGCCCGGGACAAGTTCCACTTCGAGTCAGGCGTCGACATCCTAGATGAGAAAAGCGTCCTGTATCGACGCAACCGCGTCATCAAGAACATCCTCATCGTGACCAACGCCGTTTTCCTGATCTTCACCCTTCTGGGTTCACAGGATCCCAACTACATCGTCATCTTCGGGTTCGGGGTGTTGATGTTCGCCATCAACACCACCTTGAAACGGATTATCCGCGAACGGCCCCGGACCCTCCTCAAGCAGCAGATGGCGATGTACATCGCCAGCGTCTATATCCTGCTGGCCTCGATTGGTGTCTACATCAAGCTGCGTGTCGGCGTGGCCCCTGGGACCGAAGGCGGGCTGTCGATCACGCTTGCGGGATACGGACTGGTCTACTTCGCCCTCATCGTCATCGCGCTCTATCAAAACGCGACGCTGCTGAGAATTCTGTTCAAATGGGTCCTGGTGCTGATGACGATCGTCCACGTCACCATCATGTACCCGCTATACAATTATGCAGACTCCATCCAGACGCTTTTCGACTATCTGATTATCGAGAATCCCTCTGTCACCATCGACATCCTTCTACGGACCCTCGTGCTTGTCATCTTCCACATTGCGCTGTATTCCTCGGTCGCGATCGGTGAGATGATGAACAACAAGCGCAAGGAGGAGCTGCTCAAGCGTCGCGACATGGAATCGGACTTCAAGGCTGTTGTCGGTGATGTCTTCGATGTCATCGGCGTTTTCGGACCGCGCTCGCATGCGGAGGGACGTCACGCTGCCAAGCGGGTCGCCGAGCTGGCGAGCCGCCTAGGAAACGTGCTCGGCCTCAGTCCGAGCGTCTGCAGCGAGATTTACGATTATTCGAAGATTCACATCGACCGCATCGACGACCTCTCGATTGTCGAATACGAGGATAAGGAAGTCCTTGATGAAAAGGACTACCAGGTCATCCGCGACAAGACCATCCTCGGCAGCGTCATCATCAAGCGCCTGCAGCTCAATCAAAAAAGCGAGGACATTGTCCGCGCTCATTTCGAGAAGACGGCGGACAAGGCCTTCACGGAGCGCATGAAACGGATTCAGCGGACGCAGGAGGGCCAGATCATACTGCTTGCGGAGATTTACGAGATTCTCCGGCAGCCCCGCAACTACAAGACCGCCCTCACTCACAAACGGGCCGTGGAGCTGCTCGAGCTGGAGTTCAAGGACTATTTCGAACCCTACATTCTGGATCGCTTCATCAAATATAACCGGGAATTCGAAAACTATTATCAACGACAGCAGCAGAAGCTGGCATGAGGAGGTTCCGTTGTGCTGTATGAACCGTGGATAGACATACTGGTTATCGTGCTGCTTCTCATCGCCGGTCTGGTGTTGCTTTTGAACAGACGCAACCGGATGCTGAAGCTGTGGTCCGAGGTGGCCCGCCTCGAGCTGAATTTTCACAAGGCGCTATTCGAGACCGCTTCCGCGTATGCTAAGAATGCGTCGCTTTTCAGTCACTACGACGATTACGACTATCTCAACCGCATCGACCGAGTCACGAAAAGCAGTTTCCGCACGCTTTCCCTAGAGGAGCGTCAGGCTGTCTTCAAGGCCTTGAAGACTCTCTATGTCTCGCTTGAGGAAAGCGATGAGGAGGCGGCGCCGGAGCTCAAGCGTCGCTTCGAGACCTTGCAGACCCTTCGGTTGAAGTATAACTCGAAGATCCTGCAGTACAATCATTTCATCCGCGCGTTTCCAATGCGGCTGATCGCCGGTCGCATCGGTTTCGAGGAAAAGACTTATTTCGGCTGAATGAAGAGCGTCCAGGACGCTCTTTTTTTATTTTCCGGAAGCGGTTGACATACAAACCGTTTCTTGTTACAAATACCTCTGAAGGGCTTGAAAATTCGCCCAATAAGCGTATAATAAGTAATGTAGAAAGCGTTTACAACACCAGCGCGTTTCGAAAGGCGGTAAACGGATGGAAAAAGTTCCCGGCATTGTTTCGGATGCTAATCATCTGGAGGTCTGTGTCTGTGGAACCGCCGCTTTTCGCTATACTTCAAAGACGCTGGAGAAGGATGATTTACGCAGTGAAATTATCCTTTTTCTTGTGGCTTCTAATGAACACAAGGACTGGTTTGTATGCACACGGTAGTCATTGGCGTCATCGGAGCCGACGTCCATGCCGTCGGTAACAAAATCATTGAACACGTTTTGACGGAGAAAGGTTTCGACGTCGTCAACATCGGCGTCCTCAGTTCCCAGGAGGACTTTATCAACGCGGCCATCGAGACGGATGCAGAGGCCATTCTGGTGTCCTCTCTTTACGGCCACGGCGAAATGGATTGCAAGTATTTCAAGGAGAACTGTGTCGAGGCCGGCCTGTCGCACGTCAAGCTCTATGTCGGTGGGAACATCGTCGTCGGTAAGCAGGATTTCAAGGAAGTGGAACAGCGTTTCAAGAAAATGGGGTTCGACCGTGTCTATCCTCCGGGTGCCGATATCGAACAGGCAGCGGAAGATTTGAAGGGGGATCTGTCCAAGTGAGCGTCCAATTGCTGGTCGATTTCGGATCCACCTATACGAAGCTGACGGCTGTCGATCTCGAAGCGGAGAAACTAATCGGGACTTCCCGGGCGATGACGACAATCCGCACCGACGTGAACGAAGGGTTCCAGGTCGCTTTGGAGAAACTCCGTAAAGCCCATCCGGAGATGGGTGAGATCGATGCCGTCTCCGCCTGCTCCTCGGCAGCCGGCGGTTTGAAGATGGCGGCGATCGGACTGGTCGAGGAATTGACCGCCGAAGCGGCCAAGCGGGCATGTCTCGGAGCTGGTGCGCTCGTGGAGCATGTCTTCAGCCATCATCTCGGCAAGAAAGAAATCAAGACGCTCAAGCAAGCGGACATCGACATCATCCTCCTAGCGGGAGGCACGGACGGCGGCAACAAGGAATGTATCCTGCACAATGCGAAGCAGCTCGCCGAAGCCGGCCTCGACGTGCCGATCATTGTTGCGGGTAACAAGGACGCCGCCGATGAAGTGGCACAGATTTTTCAAAAGACCGATATCGAGCATTACATTGTCGACAATGTGATGCCGAAACTGCAAAAGCTCCACGTTGAACCGGCGAAGGATGTCATCCGTCAGATTTTCATCACCAAGATTATCGAAGGCAAGGGCATCAAGCAGGCCGAAGAGAAGATCGGCGAATTTATCATGCCCACGCCGGAGGCGGTCCTCCAAGCCGCCGAACTGCTTTCCAAGGGATATGAGGAGATGGAAGGATACGGAGACCTCGTCGTGCTCGACATCGGCGGAGCGACTACGGATGTCCACACTATCGGCGAAGGGGTCCCCAAGCGGGCCGAAGTTATCCTCAAGGGGCTTCAGGAACCATTTGCGAAACGCACGGTCGAAGGAGACCTCGGCGTCCGTCACAGTGCCAACGCCCTGCTTAGTCTCGTTTCGCCATATGAGTTCCGTCAGTATTACGAGAATGGCGAACAGGAGGCCGATGAGGACTACATCGAGAAATCCGTGAAGAAGCGGCACGAGGAGATCGGTTATCTGCCGGATACTGATGAGGAGCGTGAATTCGACCACGCACTCGCCCGAATCTGCACGGATTATTCGATGAGCCGCCACGTGGGACAAGTCGAGGTCGTCTACACGCCGCTTGGCAATATGTATTACCAGACCGGCAAGGACCTCACCGACATTCAATATGTCATCGGGACCGGAGGAATCCTGATCAACGCGGAAGATCCCAAAGGAATCCTTCACGAAGTTGAACATAAAAGTTCGAAGAAACTCGAGCTGCGCCCGACCGACTGCGACTTCCTGATCGATGAGCAATACATCATGCACGCGATGGGGCTGCTGGCGCAGAAACACCCCCGCCTCGCCCTCAAGTTGATGAAACGTCACTTGGTATAGGAGATTCGACATGATCAAGAACAAGAAGCTTTCCGAAGAAAAGTTCCACAAGACACGCGAAAAAGTGCTCGCGCAGTGGGAAACCGGCTCTGCAAAGGCACTCAAGATTGAAAACGCCATTGAACGCTTGAAATCGATTCCTGAAGAGAAGGATTTCGCCAGTGTTCTGAAGCGGGCGAAGGAAGAAGGCGTGACGCTGACGCAGCCTCGCGCCGGCGTCGCGCTGATTGATCAGCACATCGAGCTGCTTCGGTTTCTTGCCGACCATGGCGAGGCCGACCTTCTGCCTTCGACAATCGATTCCTATACACGGCAGAATCGTTATTCGCTCGCCGCCGATGCAATCAAGCAATCGAAGAAGCAGAAGCGGTCGCTGCTCAACGGTTTTCCCGCCGTCAATCACGGAGCGGAAGCCTGTTATGAGGTCTTGCAGGCCGTCAGCCGGCCAGTTCAGGCCAGGCACGGCACCCCGGACGCCAGGCTGCTTTCGGAGATCATCCACGCCGGCGGCTGGACCTCGAACGAGGGCGGCGGGATTTCCTACAACATCCCCTACGCCAAAAGCATCTCTTTGGAGGACACCCTCCGCTACTGGCAATACATCGACCGTCTGGTGGGTCTATACGCGGAGGCCGGCGTCATCATCAATCGCGAACCCTTCGGACCTCTGACGGGAACGCTCGTGCCGCCGAGCATCACGCATACGGTGGCCATCATTGAAGCCTTGCTGGCGGCCGAACAGGGTGTCAAGAGCATCACTGTCGGCTATGGGCAGTGCGGCAACATCGTGCAGGACGTCGCCGCCCTCGAAACCCTCGAATCTTTGACCACCTACTACCTTAAGCTCTTCGGATACGAAGACGTTCACGTGACAACGGTTTTCCATCAGTGGATGGGCGGTTTCCCCAAGGATGAATCCAAGGCGATGGGGATTATTTCTCTCGCCTCAGCCGTCGCGTCCCTTGGAGGAGCGACGAAGATGATCACCAAGTCGCCCCATGAATCGGAGGGCATCCCCACCAAAGAAGCGAATGCCGAAGGACTCAGGGCCTCGAAGATGGTGACGGGGCTGCTCAGAGAACAGCGCCAGCCGCCCTCGAACGCTCTCGAGGCGGAGAAGAACCTGATCAAGCAGGAAGTCAACGCCCTGCTTTATGCGACCTTGAATATCGGCAAGGGCGACCTTGCCGAGGGGACTGTCAAGGCGTTCAAGGCCGGCGTTCTCGATGTCCCCTTCGCGCCGAGCCAGATCAACGCCGGCAAGGTTCTGCCGGCACGGGACGCCAAGGGGAACATCCGCATCCTCGAATTCGGCAATCTGCCTTTCAATGACGAAATCAAGACCTATCATCGAGACGCGCTTGAGAACCGGGCGGACCAGGAAAGCCGTCAAGTGGATTTCCAGATGACCATTGACGACATCTATGCCGTCTCCCGGGGCCGTCTGGTCGGCGCTTCGATCGCGACACAGAATAAAAAGGAGCATCCAACACCATGAAAATCAAGAACGTCATTCTCTCCGAAGGCTACACCGGTTTCTACTACGACGATCAGTCCGCAATCAAGCAAGGAGCGGAGCTGGATCATTTCACCTACCTCGGCAAGCCCGTGACAGAGAAGTTCGACGCCATCCGACAGGCCGGCGAGACACTGTCGATCATGTTCATTCTTGAAAACGACATGATCGCCTATGGCGATGCCGTCGCCGTGCAGTATTCCGGAGCGGCCGGACGGGACCCGCTTTTCAGCGCGGCGGAAGCCGCCCGGTTCTTCGAGCGGCACCTGACCCCGGCACTGCTTGGACTCGATGTCAGGCGGTTCCGGGAGAACGCGGAATATTTTGATTCGTTCACAGTCGAAGGGAGAACCATCCATACCGCTCTGCGGTATGGCATCACCCAGGCGCTTCTCGAAGCCACCGCGAAGGCGAACGGAATCACCATGAGCGAAGTCGTGCGCCGGGAATACGACATCAAGGGCGATGAATATCACCTCATTCCCCTGTTCGCCCAGACCGGTGATGACCGCTACAACAACGTAGACAAGATGATCATGAAGCAAGTCGACGTGCTTCCGCATGCGTTGATCAATAGCGTCAAGAACAAACTCGGTCCCCGGGGCGAATTGCTGGAGTCGTATGTGAAATGGCTCCGGCAACGCATCTTGACGAAACGCCCTTCTCCCGATTATCATCCCGTCCTTCACATCGATGTCTACGGGACCGTGGGCATGATCTTCGACGACGACATCGACAAGGTCCACCGTTACCTCCGGGAGCTTTCGCAGACCGCTTCGCCCTTCTCCCTCCGCATCGAGGGTCCGATCGACAAAGGTTCGAGAGAAGAGACGAAGGATGCCCTGAAGGCTCTCAAACAGCGGATCGACGACGACCCCGATTGCCACGTGGAGATCGTCGCCGATGAATGGTGCAACACCCTTGAGGATGTCAAATACTTCGCCGATGAGGACGCCGCGCACATGGTGCAGGTCAAGACCCCCGACCTCGGTGGCGTCAACAACACCATCGAGGCGCTCCGCTATTGCCTGCGGAAAGGGGTCGGCGCCTACAGCGGCGGTTCTTGCAACGAAACCAACATCAGCGCCGAGGTCACCACCTCGATCGCGATGGCCTGTAACGCGAAGCAGTGTCTGGCGAAACCGGGCATGGGCACCGACGAGGGCATCATGATTGTCAAGAATCACATGCGGCGCACGAAGGCGCTCATAGAAGGCAGGCGATAACGTGAAGGAGACCGTGACGACCGGGAGTCTGGAATCCAGCGACTGCTTGATCCGTCTCGAACCATCGGAACAGCTCGAGATCGACCTCGAGACTGATGTACATGAGGCTTTCTACGAACACATCCACACACTCATCTCAGATACCCTCGAGGAAATGGGGGTTCAATCTGTCTACGTCCGCTGCAAGGACCAGGGCGCCCTGGATTTCACCATCCGTGCCAGGCTGATCGCGGCGATTGAACGTTACCGGGAGCTGCACGATGGCTAGATCTTATCTCTTCGTGCCCGGAAACGTCCCGCGGATGCTGCAGCATGCGGAGGTCTTCGAGGCCGATGCGCTTATTTTCGATCTCGAGGACGCCGTCTCTCTTGAAGAGAAGGATGAGGCGCGTCAGCTCGTCCGGTCGTTCCTCCAGACGCATCCTCCCTCGCAGCCGGCTTATGTCCGTGTCAACGCCGATGCCCTGGCGCGCGACTTTTCGATTCTCGACGGGCTGCCCATCCACGGAGTGGTGCTGCCGAAGGCCTCTATCCAGACGCTGGCCAGTCTGCGTGAACAGCTCGATGGAGAAGAATGGTCCGTGCTCGCGCTTGTGGAAACCCCTTCGGCGTTTCTCGAGCTTTCGGACCTCGCGAGGGATCCAGGGGTTGATGGACTGATTCTTGGCGGGGTCGATCTGCGGGCGGCGCTTCATGCACACCCCACAGAAAGCGGCATCGAGCTGCTCTACGCACGCAGCCGTCTGCTCATGGCGGCGAGGGCGTATGGTATCGAGGCCATCGACACGCCTTATGCCGAGTCTGATGATGCAGGGTTCGAAACAGACCTGAAGCGATCGGTCGCGCTCGGCTTCGACGCCAAGTGCGCGATTCATCCGAACCAGGTCCCCCCTTTGAATGCGGCTTTCACCCCTTCACAGGAACGGATCCGAGAGGCCAGACGCATCGTCGAGCGTCATGAACAGACGGGCGAGGTGCGTTTCTCTCTTGATGGCAGGATGGTGGACCGTCCCGTCCTTGAGGAGGCCAAGCAGCTGCTTGAACGTGCGAAGCGCTACAAAGCCTTGAAAAAGGAGGCGGATGATGCGGACTGACGATCTAGAAGCATTGCTCGATGTTCTCGAGCTTCGAGACGGGATGCGCGTGTCCTTCCACCATCACCTGCGCAACGGCGATGCCGTGATGAACGAGGTGCTGGCCGCCTTGCGCAGGCGTGGTCTGAAGGACCTGCATCTATACGCCTCGGCCCTTTTTCCTGTTCACACCGAAGCGGCGGCGTGCATCGAGGAGGGGACCATCCGGCACGTCACGACCAATTATGTAAACGGCCCGGTCGCCGAGGAGATCGCCCGTGGGAAGCTGCGGGGCGAATTCACGATGCAGACGCACGGGGGACGCGCCCGGGCGGTGCTGCAGGGTGAGAACGCCATCGATGTGGCGTTCCTCGCAACCCCCGCCGTCGATGCGGAGGGAAACGGCTCAGGCATCTACGGGGCGGCCGCCTGCGGCAGTCTCGGATACGCCGTCGAGGATCATGCTTGCGCGAAGCGCTCCGTACTGATCACCGACAGCCTCGAAGATTTCCCCGTGCCCGGCCAGTTGTCCGCTTCGCACACCGATCACGTACTCAGGCTTCCCTCAATCGGCGATCCGGGCGGCATCGTCAGCGGCACGCTCGAAGTGACCCGCGATCCGCTGGGATTGAAGATCGCCCGCATGGCCACCGAGGTCATCCGCCACAGCGGTCTGTTGCGCAACGGCGTTTCCTTTCAAAGCGGTGCCGGAGGTATCAGCCTAGCGATTACCGAGCAGTTCAACGACATGCTCGCCGCGACGGGGACGCAGGCCTCCTTCTTCTCGGGCGGCATCGCCGCACCGCATGTAAAGGCCCTCGAGAGAAATCTCGTGGAGAAACTCTACGATGTCCAGTGCTTCGATGAGGAAGCAATCGGCAGTCTTCAGCGCAACACCGGGCACATCCCCATCAGCGCCGGGGATTATGCCGATCCCACGAACGCTTCGCGGGTAATCAAGGATCTTGATATCGTCATCCTCGGCGCCAGTGAAGTCGATACCGGGTTCAACGTCAACGTGACCACCGATTCCTACGGCAATCTGATCGGCGGCAGCGGGGGTCATTCGGACACCGCTGAAGACAGTAAGCTCGCCATCATCGTCGCGCCGCTCTTCCGCGGCCGCACGCCTTTGATTCAAGAGCGCCTCTTCACGAAGACCACCTCGGGTGAACACATCGATTGTCTGGTGAGTGAGCGCGGCATCGCCGTCCATCCCGCCAACGACAAGCTCGCCGGGCGTCTGAAAGCCGCCGGGCTCCCCGTGGTGGATATCGAGACGCTGATGCAAAGCGCGCATGCGTATACCGGGAGACCGAAGCCGATCACCAGAGGCGACGCCATCGGCATCGTGGAAGGCCGCCGGGGCGATGTTCAGGATACCCTTTATCGAAAGGCGGGTTGAATATGGAGATTAGAGAAGTTGTGCTTCCCGAGGAGCGCGAAGCGGTCCGTGCCTTTTTGAAACGCCACCACCTTCGTTATGAAGCGGACATCGACCGCACGCTCGTGGTCCGGGGTGAGGAGGGCATCCTTGCCACCGCCTCGGCCGCCAACGACATCATCAAGTGCGTCGCGGTCCGCGAGGCCTATCGCGGGAAAAACGTGCTCAATCGGTTGATGAGTCGTCTCATCAAGGAACTCGAAGCCGATGGGATCGCCCATCTGTTCGCGTATGCTTCTCCCGAGCACGAGGCCATCTTCGCCTCTCTCGGCTTTACACCGATTGTCAGCACCATGAACGTCTCCTTCCTCGAATTCGGCGGTTCGATCAAGCGCGAGCTGCAAACCTTCCGGGAGGAGTACGGTCTCGATGGGAAGGCGAAGGCCGCCGTTGTCATCAACGCGAACCCGCTCACCAAGGGGCATCTCCATCTCATTGAAAAAGCCGGGGCGGATTATTCGCAGGTTCTTGTCTTCGTCGTGAGCGAGGACCGCTCGTTCTTTCCCTTCAAGGACCGCTTTGCCATCATCCATGAGGCCATCGGCGAACGCAAGGGCATCACTGTCCTGCCCACAGGTCGGTATCTCGTCTCCTATGCGACCTTTCCCAAGTATTTCGCATCAGAAGAACACGACATCGACGAATCCCATGCCCTCATCGACGTACTTACCTTCAAGAAGCACTACATGCCCGCGTTCAACATTGTTGCGCGCTATGTCGGCGATGAACCCTACAGCCCGATGACGCGTGTCTACAACGAGACCATGGCCCGTTATCTCGGCAGTTCGCTGCGGACCATCGACCGCAAGACTCTCGATTCCCGTCCCATCAGCGCCTCAACCGTCCGAAAACTGCTCAGGAAGAACGGTCTGGAGGCCATCCGGCCTTATGTTCCCGAGGCCACGCTAGCGTATCTGAAAAGCGAGAAAGGAAAGCAGGTCATTGAACAGATCAAGCGAACCGACCGCCGTCACTGAGCTCCTCCGGGCCCGCTGCGAGCGTTCACAGCGGCTTGCCGAGATCGCCGGGGCGCACGCCGGTGCCATCTCCGTCACCGCCAACCGTCCCGGACTCGAGAAACAAAGCCCGGAGACCTCCCTGCTCGTCCGTCTGTTCACTTCCCAGGTGCGTCAACTGCTTCATCCTCCCTTTTGTGAATCCTTCAACAGCGCGGACGGGGAGGCCTCCCTTTTCGGTGTGCAGACGGACCCCTTCGCCGCCAAGCGCCTTTTGACCACGCTGGAGGCACAGCATCCCCTCGGCGCCTACATCGACCTCGACCTCGTCACCGAAAACGGACGCCTTTCGAGAAAGGCGCTCAATCTGAAGCCGCGCCGCTGTCCGCTTTGTGGGGATGCGGCGAAGGTCTGCGCCCGCAGCCGCAGACACGACCCCCACACCTTCAACAATCAGATGCGGCAAGCCGTTTGCGAACATCTCGCCCGCGCCCTCGCCGAGGAGGCCTGCCTGGCCTTGCGGCAGGAAACGTTCACCTATCCTTCCCTTGCGCTGGTGAGCTCCCGCGACTGTGGGCGGCACGCGGATATGAACATTTCCCATTTCCTCGCATCCATCGCCGCCTTGCGGCCCTTTTTTGTAGAGTACGCCCGCGCCGGGCTGGATGGCCGTCTTGAATCGCTGCGTCCGATCGGACGCCGGGCGGAGGAGACGATGTATGCCAAGGCCGGTGTGAACACGCACAAGGGTGCGAACTTTCTTTTCGGTCTCGCGATCGCCCACTCCGCACGCGCCATCTGGCGGGGCGGGGGGTACGCCTCGATGCGGCGGGCTGTCGCAGAGCAGGCCCGCACCTTGAGTGCGCGCGACTTCGCAAAGGCCGCTGAAGGGGATACAAACGGTCTGAAGGCCTACAAGGCCCGCGGCATGCGGGGTGTCCGGGGGGAGGCCGAACGCGGGGTCGACAGCATCTTCGCCTGGTTCCCCCGGGAGGAGGAGAGTCGCCTGCAGAAGCTGTTCCGGATTCTGGCAAGAACCGAGGACACGACGCTTCTGCGTCATGGCGAGGCCGCCCGCAAGGACATCCAGGAACTTGCCGGGGCCGTCGAGGACGGACCTGAACCTCTCATGCTGGCGGCGCACGAGCGACTCAAGCGCCAGGGTGTCTCGCCCGGGGGAGCGGCCGATTTGCTGGCGCTCGAGATCTTCTTCGGCCGCATCGGGGGCTTGATGCAAAGGGAGGGGCGTGCGCGTGAAGATTGAAAATGCGGATATGAGGGGCGGTCTTTCCTTCGGAAAGCTGCTTGCCGCTTTTACAGTGGGGGCGCTGGTCGGCACTTGGTATGAAGAGGTGTTGCACTTCGTCGTCGAGGGGTATTACGAAAACCGCTCCGGTGTCGTGCACGGTCCCTTCAACCCGCTGTATGGAATCGGCTATGTGTTGATGCTGCTGGCGCTTCGCCCGATTCGCCGGCCGTATGCGGCTGTGCTCATCGGAGCGGTGCTCGGCGGAGGGTTCGAATACCTGGCGAACGCGGCGCAGGAACAGCTCACCGGCGGAGTCTCCTGGGACTACCACGACCGCCTCCTCAACATCAACGGCCGCACGACGCTGCCCTATGCGCTTTTCTGGGGACTGCTCGGCTTCTTCATGGTCCATGTGGCCTTTCCTCATCTTGAACGGGCTTATGAAGCCTTACCCAAACGTGCGTCAAGCTGGACGGCGTTTGGGTTGAGCGCATTCTTCCTGGTGAACATGACGCTTTCCTACACCGCGCTTCTGCGCCAGAGTGAACGACGGGAGGGGCTGGAGCCGCGGACGCCTTATGGAGAGTTCCTGGATCGAAACTATCCCTGTGAACGGCTTGAAGCAGCGTTCCCTGATATTGTCTACGAGGAGGCGGAGGAATGAAGATTCTCTTCGTCATCGACCAGTTCAGGCATTCGAAGAACGGAACGACGGCCTCCGCCTCGCGGATGCTCCGCAGCCTCCAATCCCGCGGCCACCAGGTGCGTGTCGTCTGCGGCGACGATCCGGGCGAAGAATACGCTGTTCCCACGGGCATCAAGCGCTATCCGTTCCTCTATCAGCTCTGCAAGCGGCAGGGGATGTTTCTCGCCCATCCCGACGATGCCGTCCTTGAACGCGAGATCCGCAGAAGTGACCTGGTGCATTTCATGCTGCCCTTCGAACTGAGCCGCCGCGGCAAGCGGATTGCGGACGCTCTTGAAAAACCGAGCACGGCGGCATTCCATCTACAGCCGGAGAATATCACCTCGACGCTGCGCCTTGGGAAGGTGGAAGCGGTGAACGAGCTGCTCTACAGGACCTATCGACGGTTCTACGACCGTTTCACGCATGTGCATTGTCCCAGCAAGATGATCCGCTCGAACCTGTTGCGCAGGGGATACCGCGCGCAGCTTCATGTCATCTCCAACGGCGTCGCGGAGGAGTTCCGCCCCCGGCAGACAAAAAAGCCCGCGAGATTCGCGGGGCGGAAGCTGGTGCTCATGGTCGGCAGGCTCTCAAGGGAGAAACGTCAGGATGTGCTCATCGACGCCGTCGCCCGCAGCCGGCATGAGACCTCCATTCAGCTTGTCCTGGCGGGGCAGGGGCCGATGCAAGGCAAACTCGCACGGCGGGGTGAGCAACTCACCCATCGCCCGGAGATCGGCTTTTTCAATAAAGATGCACTGATCGATCTGATGAACGTCTGTGAGCTCTATGTGCATGCCTCGGATGTGGAGATTGAAGCGATTGCCTGCCTCGAGGCCATGGCCTGCGGGCTCGTGCCCATCATCTCGGATTCGAAGAAGAGTGCGACCGGTCAGTTCGCTCTGAGCGAAGCCAACCGTTTCACTTCTGGAGACCCCCGCAGTCTAGCCAGGCAGATCGACCGTCTTCTGGAGGATGGCTCCCTGCGAAAACAGCTTTCCCGGCACTATCTGCGATATGCCGACTGGTTCTCGCTACAGAAAAGCGTGGACGGCCTGGAAGCGATGTTCAAACAAGCTTGCGACGATCACGGGGCGAGGCGGCCCTGATAGGTATCGAGTTGCCGCATGCGTTTGTCGATTTCATTGAGGACGACGAATTTCTTCGCCGTCCATTGCGGAGCGATCAGCGTCTCCCGCGGTGCGTCTCCGGTCAGGCGGTGGATGACGATATCGCGATGCAGCCGTTCAAGCTGGGCGATTACCACCTCGACGTAGCTGTCTAGATCGAGCAGGTCGAATTCGCCGGCCCGGTAGGAATCGGCGATAGGGGTATTCTCCATCACGTGCAGCATGTGGATCTTGACACCCTCGACATCGAGGGCGTTCACATATTCCGCCGCCCTCAGCATATCCTCGCGGGTATCGCCGGGCAGGGAGTTGATCAGATGCAGCACGGTGGGGATGCCGCGTGATTTGAGCATTCCAACGGCTTGTTCGACGCACGAGAGGTCATGACCGCGGTTGATCCGTCGGGCGGTCTGTTCGTTGATGGTCTGCAGCCCGAGCTCGACGGTGAGGTCGGTCTGGGCGGCATATGTGGCCAGCAGCGAGGCTTTCTCTTCATCGAGCGCATCACAGCGGGTGGCGACATGCAGGCCGACGATGCGCTTATCGAGCGAAAGCGCCTCGTCGTAGAGTTTTTTCAACGCGCCGATGGGGGCGTAGGTATTGGTGTTGGCCTGGAAGTAGGGGATGGTGCAGGCATCCGGCCATTTCTTCTCGAGCATCTCGACGACGCGCCGATATTGCTCAGCGAGCGGTAAGGACGCGGGGGCGTTGAAGTCGGCGCCACCGGAAGGCGAACAGAATGTGCAGCCCCCGTAGGCCTTGACTCCGTCGCGGTTCGGACAGGTGAAGTCACCGTTCAAGGGGACTTTGAAGACTTTCTTGCCGTAACGCTCCTTGAAAGCCCGATCCAGTGTGTAATAGCGCTTGTTGTCCATCGCGGGCACCTCCTTTGTGCTATTCTAACATGGATGTTCGGCCTCGTTGAAAATTTGTGTTATAATACATGAAACAAAGACCAAATCCACGACTGCAGGTGGTAGCATGCTTGAAAGATTCCGCTCGGCGCTCGTCGCGCCGCACACACTCATCCGCTTCCGGCGCGACCGCGTGATCGCCGCGCTTGGATATATGTTCTTCTTCGCGATCATCATGGCTACACCGGCCACCGTCAGCATCCTCTCCTACGACGGGCTCGGCTACAGCCAGCAAGAGGAGATCCGCCAGGAATTCACACGGCCCACCGCCTCCTGCGAGGTCGAGAATGCCGAGCTCAGCTGCGCGGAGCCCATTCGCGAGATGCTCTACGATGATGGCGCTGTGACGTATCACATCGACAGCCATGACACGCTGGATGTGGACGCTTTTGAAGGCGCCGGACCGAAGGTCGTGCTCCACGGGGAGTCCGTCCATTTCTTCTTGGGCGGTATCGGCTCTCCCTTGCAGATCGAGAGACCGATCGAATCGCTGCATGAGGATGTCCACAATCTGGATTTCGACTATGAGACCCAGGAGGAAGAGGATGCGTTCTTCACCTCCTTGTTCAATGCCGTCGATAATGAGATTCTCCGATACCGGCCGCTTTGGGGGACGCCCATTATTCTCTCGAGCCTGCTGATCGGTATCTTCTATTTCAACATCTTCGTGCTGCTCAACTCCTTCCTCATCCGGCGCCGTCTGCCGATGGTCCCCTTCAGGCAGATGTTCGTGATGATGACGTATGCATCGACGCTGTTGTTTTTGGTGCTCATCTTCAATACGTTCGCCGAGTATCTCTTCGGCGGGCTGAATCTGATTCTGTTCATCATCCTGCTTTTCATCGCGTTCCGGCAGACGAGCCGGCTCGCCTTCGAAATCCAGAAACGCGCCCGCAAATGAAACTTGAAGCACGCCTGCCGATGTGCTATGATATTCGTACAGCACAAAGGCGATGAAACGGAAGCAGTAGCGCCCACCCCCTCACGCAGAGACTTAGTGGCCGGTGTGAACTAAGGTCGGGACGCGCGAACTCGTCCGTCGAGCTGCGCGGTGTGGCAACCGTGCCGTGTGTCCGCGTTAAGGGCGAGAGCTAAAAATTAAGGTGGTACCGCGACCTGTTCGCCCTTATGCGTGAACAGGTTTTTTTATTCCGCACGATTGAGGAGAGTGGTTTTCATGGCTTACGATCCGAAACAGATTGAAGGGAAATGGCAGGAACGCTGGTATGCTTCCGATGCATTCCATGCCAAGGATTTCGGCGAGAAACCGAAATATTACGCGCTGGTCGAGTTCCCCTATCCTTCCGGGACCGGCATGCATGTTGGACACATCCGCGCCTACACCAGCCTCGAGGTCGTCGCCCGCAAACGTCGGATGGAGGGCTACAACGTTCTCTTCCCCATCGGATTCGACGCCTTCGGCCTGCCGACTGAGAACTATGCGATGGAGAAGAACGTCCATCCCCGCAAGGTGACCGATCAGAACATCGAGGTGTTCACCGAACAGCTCAAGCGTTATGGTTTCAGTTTCGATTTCTCCCGTGTCGTCGATACGACAGATCCGGATTATTACCGGTGGACGCAGTGGATTTTCGTGCAGATGTTCAAGCGGGGGCTTGCTTATCGTGATACGACGAGTGTCAATTTCTGTCCTTCCTGCCGTGTGGTCCTCTCCAACGAGGAATCGCAGGGCGGTGAGTGCGACCGCTGCGGCAGCCAGGTCGTGCAGAAGGAGAAGGACGTGTGGTTCCTGCGGATCACGAAGTATGCCGACCGGCTGCTTGAAGGTCTTGAGGAGCTCGAGACCCTCCCGCGCATCAAACGCGAGCAGCAGAACTGGATCGGCCGCAGCGAGGGAGCGGAGGTCACTTTCCCCGTGCGCGGGTCCCAAGAGAGCCTCAACGTGTTCACGACCCGTCCCGACACCCTCTTCGGCGCGACTTTCATGGTCATCGCTCCGGAACACCCCCTCATCGAAGCCGAAGCCGACCGCATCGAGAATCTCGAGGCGATTCGTGAATATCAATCGAAAGCCCGCGAGAAGAGCGAATTCGAACGGACGGAGCTTTCGAAGGACAAAAGCGGGGTCCGCATCGAAGGCCTCGAAGCCGAACACCCGTTGACGGGTGATGCCATTCCGATTTTTGTGGCGGACTATGTGATGATGGATTACGGCACCGGCGCCATCATGGCCGTCCCGGCGCATGATGAGCGCGATTATGCGTTCGCCCATGAACACGATCTGCCGATCATCGAAGTCATCAAAGGCGGGGATATCGAGCAGGCCGCCTACACCGACGTCGAGGAAGGCGAGCTTGTCAACAGCGATTTCCTCGACGGTTTGGATGTGCAGCAGGCGATCGAGACGATGAACGAGCATCTTGAGAAGCACAACCTCGGCAAGCGGTCCGTGAACTACAAGATGAAGGACTGGGCCTTCAACCGCCAGCGCTACTGGGGGGAACCGATCCCCATCGTCCACTGCGAGGCGTGCGGCATGGTTCCCGTTCCCGAGGAGGACCTTCCGGTCGAACTCCCGGATGTCGAGCACTTTGAACCGAGCGCGGACGGCGAGAGCCCGCTTGCGAATATCGAATCGTTCGTCCACACCACCTGCCCCTCCTGTGGAGGCGCCGCCCGCCGGGAGACCGATACGATGCCGCAGTGGGCCGGCAGCAGCTGGTATTTCCTGCGCTATATCGACCCAGACAACGACAGCGAACTCGCCAATTACCACAAGCTGAAGTACTGGCTGAATGTGGACTGGTACAACGGCGGCATGGAGCACGTCACCCGCCACGTCATCTACGCCCGCTTCTGGCATCAGTTCCTCTACGACATCGGCGCTGTCCCCACGAAGGAACCGTTCAAGAAACGGACCGCCCAAGGTCTCATCCTCGGTCCTGACGGCAACAAGATGAGCAAGTCCAAAGGCAACGTCGTCGACCCGGCCGATGTCATCGAGACCTATGGCGCCGACACGCTGCGCGTCTACATCATGTTCATCGGGGACTACGCCGAATCCACCCCCTGGAGCGAAAGCGGTGTCAAGGGCGCCCGCCGGTTTCTTGACAAGGTCTGGCGGCTGTATGAGAACCTCGACGACGTCGAGCCCGATGAGCAGCTGCAGGCACAGCTGCATCGTACCATCGCCGGCGTCGATGAAGACATCGAGAACAGCAAGTTCAACACCGCCGTCTCGAAACTGATGACGTTCGTCAACGAATCGCTCAAGCAGGATTCCATCGATGCCGGGACGTTCACGACGTTCCTCAAGCTGCTCAACCCCTTCGCGCCGCATCTCGCCGAGGAGCTCAACGAGCGCCTGGGCAACGACCCGCTCGTCTTTGCGGATTATCCCCGGGCCGACGAGGCGATGCTTGAAGAGGAACGCGTGACAATCGTCCTGCAGGTCAACGGCAAGGTTCGCGACCGCATCGAAACGCCGAAGGGAATGGAGCAGGAACGGCTTGAAACGCTTGCGCTCGAGAATGAGCGCGTACGCAAGTTCACAGACGGCAAGGAGATTGTGAAAGTCATCGTCGTCCCCGACAAGCTGGTAAACGTCGTCGCCAAATGAATTCAGGGCCCATCGCGGGCCCTTTTTCATGGCTTGATGATAGACGTTGCATCTACCCCGCGGGCATGATATAATCAGGGCGTAAAACGCTTTCATTATTGAGCGTTTAAATTATGGCTCCAACATTCTATAGGGAGGCTTGCAGATTCATGAAGAAGTTCGAGGACATGGAAAAGCATGGGTATGAACAACTGGTTTTCTTCCATGACGAAAGCACCGGGCTCAAAGGTATCACCTGCATTCACAACACGGCTCTTGGGCCCTCGCTCGGGGGCACACGGTTATGGCCCTACGAAAACGAGGAAAAAGCCACGCTCGATGTCTTCCGTCTCGCGAGAGGAATGACTTACAAAGCGGCCTGTGCCGGGCTCAATCTCGGCGGCGGCAAGAGCGTGCTGATCGGCGATCCCGAAAAAGTCAAGGGTGAAGCGTATTTCCGTGCCTTCGGCCGCTATGTCCAGACCCTAGGGGGCCGCTATATCACCGCGCCCGATGTCAACACGGACGCGAAAGCCATGAAATATATCAACATGGAGACGGATCACGTCGTCGCCATCCCCGAAAAAAGCGGGAACCCTTCGCCGGCCACGGCCTGGGGCGCTTTCCACGGCATCCGGGCATCGCTTCAGGAGAAGTACGGCGACGACGATGTTTCGAAGTACTCCTATGCCGTTCAAGGCGCGGGGCAGACAGGGGACTACCTGATCGGCTATCTCCTCGACGCCGGCGCCCAGCGCATCTATTTCACGGAAATCAACGACAACCACATCCAGAAGATCCGCAAGAAATACCCCGATGTGGAATTCGTCGAACCCGATGACATCTATGATCTGGATGTCGATGTGTTCGCACCCTGCGCGCTCGGGGCCGTCATCAACGACGATACCATCCCGAGGCTGAAGGTGGACATCGTGGGCGGCACCGCGAACAACGTCCTTGAAGAAGAGGACAAGCATGGAGCCGCGCTGCAAAAGCGCGACATCCTCTACGCTCCGGATTTCGTCATCAACGCCGGCGGCCTCATCAATGTCTCGCACGAACTTGCAAAAGAAGGATACAACCGCGAAAAAGCCTTCAATGAAATCCAGGGCATCCATGACAGGCTTTTGGAGATCTACCGCCTCGCCCGCGAGAATCAGGCGACCACGCAGGAGGCGGCGAAGATCTTCGCCCGTAAACGCATCGACGAGATCGATAAGATCCACGCGAATTATATCAACCGTTGATGAAGCGGATTGTCATGCTGTGTGGACACTCCGGTTCGGGGAAGTCGGAGATCGCGATCAACCTCGCTATCGATGCCGGGGTCGACAAGCTCGTCGACCTCGACATCGTGAATCCGTACTTCCGCTCCCGGAGTGTCCACGCTTTGCTTGAGGAGGAAGGGATCGCGTTGATTGAAGGCACACCGGAACAATCCCTCAACAGCGATCTGCCGACGATCAGCGCCGCTGCCCGCACACCGTTCGTCTCCCCGTCGATGCGCGCCGTCTACGACCTCGGCGGCGGCCCCTCCGGCGCACGGCTGATGCGCCAATACACCGACGTGATCGACAAGCATCACGTCGAGTGTCTGCTGGTGGTCAACACCATGCGTCCCGGGCTCGACACCCCGGAGGCGATCCTACAGCTCATCAGCAGACTCGAGGGTGCGGGCGGCATCAAGGTTGATGGTCTTATCAATAACACGAATCTGATGGAGGAGACGACCGAGGAGACGCTCGCCGAGGGCGAGCGGATTCTGCGCACGGTCTCCGACACACTCGACCTGCCGATCCGTTATACGTTCCATCTCTCGAAAGTGCCGATCACACGCGCTTTCGCCGGCGAGGTGCGCGCGCTTGAACGCTACCTCGCCCCAGAATGGCTGTAGAAAAAGGAGGTACGCCATGGCAGCGAAAGGAAGGATCCTGATTGAAGAAGACCGCTGCAAAGGCTGCGGTCTGTGCATTGAGCCATGTCCGGTCGATATCCTTGCGCTTGATGAAAGCCGGACCAACAAGAAAGGATACACGCCGCTCTACGTCACCGACCCCGAGCAATGCATCGCCTGCTCGTTCTGTGCGATGATGTGCCCGGACAACGTGATCACCGTTGAACGGTTCAAGAAAGCCTAAAGGGAGTGAAATCATGTCCAGAGTCCTGATGAAAGGCAACGAAGCGATGGCGCTAGCGGCCATCAAAGGCGGATGCGATGCGTTCTTCGGCTATCCGATCACACCGCAGAATGAAATACCCGAATATCTCTCGGAGCACATGGCGAAAGAAGACAGAGTGTTCGTCCAGGCCGAGAGTGAAGTCGCCGCCATCAACATGGTCTATGGCGCCGGGGGCGCCGGCGCGAGGGTTTTGACCTCGTCTTCGAGTCCCGGTATCGCCCTCAAGCAAGAAGGCATCAGCTACCTCGCCGGCAGCGAGGTCCCCTGCGTCATCATCAACGTCATGCGCGGAGGACCCGGTCTTGGAGGCATCCAGCCTTCCCAGGCGGATTACAACCAGATCACTCGCGGCGGGGGCAACGGCGATTATCACCTGCTTTCCTACGCACCGGAGAACCTTCAGGAAGCGGTCGATCTGATCAAGCAGAGCTTCGACAAGGCCGACGCCTATCGCAATCCGGTCATGATCGCCGTCGATGGTCTGCTCGGGCAGATGATGGAGCCCGTCGACCTCGAACGCACACCGGATTCAAAACAGCGCGAGCGCAAGGAATGGGCGACGGATGGCGACGCCGGTCGACGGGGTAAGGCGAACACGATCGTCTCGCTGCATCTCGATCCCAACAAGCTGGAGGAACACAACCTGGCACTCAAGGAAAAATACGACCGGATGGTCGAGAACGAACAGCGTTACGAGCGGCTCGAAACCGAAGACGCCGAACTGGTCTTCATTGCCTACGGCTCGACCGCCCGCATCGCCCGCAGCGCCGTCGAGTCGCTTCGTGAAGAGGGATACAAGGTAGGAATGATCCGTCCCATCACCCTCTGGCCTTTCCCCGAAAACGCCTTCAAGAAGCTCCCGGATACCGTCCATACCCTGCTCACGCTCGAGATGAGCCTCGGGCAGATGCACCAGGATGTGAAGATTGTCAATCAGGGTCGCTACCACCTCGATCTATACGCGCGTACCGGGGGCGTGGTGCCCGAGCCTGAAGAGTTCATCGAGAAGGCGAAAGCGATCCTGAAAAAGGAGGATGCCGCATGAACAGCGATACTGTCTATCGTCCGAAACAGGGGCTGACGGACCGCGAATTCCACTACTGCCCGGGGTGTACGCATGGCATCATCCACAAGCTCGTCGGCGAGGTCCTGACCGAACAGGGCCTCATCGGGGAGGCGATCGGCGTGGCGAGTGTGGGTTGCAGCGTGCTCAACTACGTTTATTTCGACTGTGACATGCAGCAGGCTGCCCATGGGCGTGCGCCGGCGGTTGCGACGGGCATCAAGCGCGTCCGTGAAAACCACGCCGTCTTCACCTACCAGGGCGATGGGGATCTGGCCTCGATTGGTCTCGCGGAAGCCGTGCACGCCGCGCACCGCGGGGAGAACATCACCGTCATCTTCGTCAACAACGCCATCTATGGCATGACCGGGGGTCAGATGGCGCCCACGACGCTCATCGGCCAGAAGACGACGACCTCCCCCTTCGGCCGAGAGAAGGAGGGCACCGGTGAGCCCTTGCGTGTCAGCGAGCTCCTCGCAACCGTGCCCGGAGCCGCTTATCTCGAACGCGTCAGCGTTCATGACCCCAAGCATGTGCGCAAAGCCAAGAAAGCCCTCGAAAAAGCCTTCGACACCCAGATGAAAGGCAAAGGGTTCTCGCTCGTCGAATTCATCTCCACGTGTCCGGTCAACTGGGGCATCCAGCCCAGGGAATCCTTGGATTGGGCGGTGGAGAACATGATTCCCTACTATCCCCTCGGGGTCTTCAAGGACCCTGAAAAGGAGGAGGAAGATGACTGAAGAGAAGGTGATCATCGCCGGCTTCGGCGGCCAGGGTGTCATGCTCATGGGGCAGCTGCTGGCGCAGGCCGCCACCCACGAAGGGATGCACACCACCTGGTTTCCTTCCTACGGACCCGAAACCCGCGGCGGGACCGCGAACTGCTCGGTTGTTTTCGATAACCACCCCATCAACTCTCCGGTGGTCTCCGTGCCGGATTCGCTGCTCATCCTCAACCATCCTTCGCTTGCAAAGTTTCAAGGCAAGCTCAAGGAGGGCGGGGTGCTGGTGGTCAACACCAGCCTCGTCGAGGAGAAGGATTTGCGCGACGATGTGCGCATCATCAAGGTCGACGCCAACCAGAAGGCTCTTGAGATCGGCAACCTGAAAGTCGCCAACATGGTGATGCTCGGCGCTTATGTGAAGGCATCGGGAATCTTCTCGCGCGAGTCGCTGCTCAAGGTCTTCAAGGAACGATTCACGGGAGAGAAGCAGAAACTGCTCGAGATGAACACCCGCGCGTTCGATGCGGGGATGGAACTTGCGGCGGATTGATTCGATGCGGATTCTAACGATCAATCCGGGCTCGACGAGCACGAAGGTCGCCGTCTTCGACGGACAGAGCCCGTTCTTCGATGAAATCCGTCCTTTCGCGAAGACGACCATCCGTCACAACGGCTCGGAGATGCTGCAGCTTGAGACCCTCGCCGAACAGCTGCCCATGCGCCAGCGCCTCATCGAAGAGTTTCTCGAGGAGTATGAAGTCTCGCTTGAATCCATCGACGGCTTCATCGGACGCGGAGGGTTGCTACGACCGATCGAGAGTGGTCTGTATCGTGTCAACGACCGGATGAAGGAAGAGCTCGAGAACCATGAACACGGTGAGCACGCATCAAACCTCGGTGGATTGATTGCCCGTGCACTTGCCGAGCAAGTTGGCAAGCCCGCCTATATCGCGGATCCCGTCTTCGTCGATGAACTCGACGATGTGGCCAGGCTTTCGGGATTGAACGGCGTGGAACGCCGCAGCATTTTCCACGCCTTGAACCAGAAAGCCGTCGCCCGCAAATACAGCGATGAAAAAAAGCTCGATTACGAAGAATTGACGCTCATCGTCGCCCATCTAGGAGGCGGCATCAGTGTCGGGCTGCACAGGCAGGGACGCGTCGTTGATGTCAACAACGCCCTTGACGGTGATGGCCCGATGAGTCCGGAGCGGGCAGGCTCGCTGCCCGTCGCGGGGGTCATTGACATGGCCTTCGCGGGGCACACAAAAAAAGAGCTGAAGAAACTTGTCCGCAGCTATGGCGGCATGTTCTCCTATCTGAATACAAAGGATGCCGAGGAAGTCAGCGACATGCTCAATGAGAACCGGGTCGAGGCGGACCGGGTCGTCCGTGCCATGGTCTATCAGATTGCGAAAGAGATCGGCGCCCTGCACGCCGTCACGGCGGGGAGTCTCGACGCCATCATCATCACCGGCGGCCTCGCCTACAACCAGGACTTCGTCCAGCCGTTGATCGAGACCATCGATCATCTCGGAGACATCACCATCTATCCCGGCGAGAATGAACTGAAATCCATGGCTTTCAACATGCAGGCCTACCTTGAGGGAAGGATCGAACCGAAGGAATATTGAAGCAATCCCGACCACCCGTTCGTATTATCACGGACGGGTGGTGTTTTTATGTTGTGCAGAAGCTGCGGCGGGCGAATCCGCCGGGAGATCACCTTCGCGACGTTGTTTGAACTGCCCAGGGATTGCCGCTCTTGCCGGGAGGCCTTGAGCGAGCCGCTCGAACTGGCCGTCCTTCCACTTTCCACCGGTTCGCTTTCGCACAGTTGTTTTTCTCATCCCCCTGCGCCGCCGCATCTGGCGTCCATCTGCCGTCACATCGTCGAGAAGAATGCATGGGTGGTGTTTGTGAGGTGGGGGGAGCAACCCTTGCAGGAGGTTGTGTGGAGACTTCTTGCCGCGCTTTTTGAGGATCTTTGGGTGCATGCGGAACAGCCACTGACGATCGGGGCGCTCGAGCGCATCCTGTCAGCTCTTGATGAAGCGTGATAAGGATGGTTGTTTGCGTCGTTGACTGCGGATATATATGTTATAATGAATACACAACGATAGAAGGAGAGGATACCATGAATATTGAAGTACGCGGCAAGGAGAATTTCGTCGTCACTGATGCCATCGAAGCGTATGCCATCGACAAGCTTACGAAACTCGAACGCTACTTCAAGGAGGACCTCGACGCGACGGTCGTCTGTTCGACCTATCCCGACCACCACAAGGTCGAGGTCACGATTCCCACCAAGGTATTCACCATGCGGGCCGAAGTAAAGGAAGAGGACATGTACGCCGCTCTCGATCTAGCAGTCGACAAGCTTGAACGGCAGATCCGCAAGCATAAAACCCGTATCAACCGCAGTCTCCGCAAACGCGAGGGCGTCAAGGACCTTTTCAACGAAGACGTCGATTTGGAAGCGCTCGAGCGGGAGCTTGTCGGACGGCCCGTCCGACACAAGAAGCACCAGCTTGAAGAAATGTCCACGGACGAAGCCATCACCGCGCTTGAGATGCTTGGTCACGATTTCTATATCTATCGCGACCAGGAGACTAAGCAGGTGCATGTGCTCTATCTGCGAGACGACGGCGACTACGCCGTAATTGAGACCGAGTAGCTGTTGACGGGCGCGACGGACCTGCCGTCGCGCTTTTTTTATCGAGGGCTTTCTTGCTTTCGAATCAGGCATTCATGTGTTATGATATTGTTGATTAAACACGAGGTGAAGATTGATGTTGAAAAAACTATTCGACCCCAGTCGTCGGCAGCAAAAACCGCTCCGACGGTTCGCTGAACAGGTCATGGAAGCGCACGAAGAGCTTCGCGACATCAGCGACAGTGAGCTGAAAGCGAAGACCGATGAATTCAAACAGCGTCTCGCCGAGGGCGAGACCCTTGATGATCTCCAGTTAGAGGCTTATGCCGTTGTCCGCGAGGCATCCATACGTGTTACGGGAATGGAACCCTTCAAGGTCCAGATCATGGGCGCCCGCGTCATTCATGAAGGCAATATCGCCGAGATGAAGACCGGGGAGGGCAAGACGCTGACGGCCGTCATGCCCGCTTATCTGAATGCACTTGAAGGCAAGGGCGTGCACATTGTGACCGTCAACGAATACCTTGCCCGTCGTGAAGCCGAAGGCATCATCGGGGATACGTTCCGTTTCCTCGGTCTCAGCGTCGGCCTCAACGTCCGCGACCTCTCGAGCGAGGAGAAGCGGGAGGCCTATGCCTGCGACATACTCTACTCGACGAACAACGAGCTCGGTTTTGATTATCTGCGCGACCACATGGCTATCTACAAAGAGGACCTCGTCCAGCGCGAACTCCATTACGCCATCATCGACGAGGTCGATTCGATTCTCATTGATGAAGCGAGGACGCCGCTGATCATCTCAGGCGGCGCGAAGGAGACGGCCAATCTCTATCAGCAGGCTCAGTCTTTCGCGCGCAACCTCGATGAATCGGATTATGACATCGACATCAAGTCCCGCCACGTCACGTTGAGTGAAGAAGGTGTGGCCAAGGCTGAGCGTTATTTCGGCATCGACAATCTTTTCGACCTCGAGCACGTGACGCTTCTGCATCACATCAACAACGCCATCAAGGCCAACTATGCGATGGAACGGGATGTCGATTATGTCGTCAAGGACAACGAGATCGTGCTCGTCGATCAGTTCACCGGGCGCCTCACACCCGGCCGTCAGTACTCGCAAGGCCTTCATCAGGCTATTGAAGCCAAGGAAGGCGTGCCCATCAAGAAGGAAACCTCGACCCTGGCCTCCATCACCTTCCAGAATTTCTTCCGGATGTATGATAAGCTCTCGGGCATGACGGGCACGGCGAAGACCGAAGAAGAAGAATTCCAGAACATCTACAATATGCTCGTCATCCAGATTCCCACCAACGAGCCGATGATCCGTTATGACGACAACGACGTCATCTACCCCACGATGGAAGCCAAATACAAAGCGCTGGCCGATGAAATCCAAACTCGACACAAGAAAGGTCAGCCTGTACTGGTGGGTACAATCAGCGTCGAGAGCAGCGAGCGCATCAGCAAGCTTCTCAAGAAACGCGGTGTCCGTCATGAAGTGCTGAACGCGAAAAACCACGCGCGTGAAGCCGAAATCATCGCCAACGCAGGCGAGAAGTATTCCGTGACGATCGCGACCAACATGGCCGGCCGCGGCACGGACATCAAGCTCGGCGAAGGCGTCAAGGAGCTCGGCGGTCTCGCCGTCATCGGCACGGAGCGTCATGAAGCGCGCCGCATCGACGATCAGCTGCGAGGGCGCAGCGGTCGCCAGGGCGATCCGGGCTATTCAAAGTTCTTCCTCTCGGGCGAAGACGACCTGGTCCGCCGTTTCGGCGGGGAACGTTTCAAAAAGCAGCTCGAGACGCTGGGAAGACAACGAGGCAAGGACGACTACCGCCCGGTCAACTACAAGATCTTCTCGCGCATGGTCAAGCGTGCGCAGCGCCAGATTGAAGGCAACAACTATGACCGTCGGAAGACAATCCTCCAATACGACGAAGTACTCCGCAAACAGCGCGAGGTCATTTATGGTCAGCGCCGCGACGTACTCCTGCAGGACGATGTCATCGGCATCGTCGAACCCATGGTCAAACGCCACCTCGAAGGCAAGGTCTACGAATTCGCCGATGATGAAGGCAAGGACCGAGAGGTCGATGTCGATGCGTTGCATGAAAGCCTCTCGGGGCAGCTGTTCACGCCGGATCAGCTCGAGAGGGAGAAACTCTCCAAAGATCCAAGCGAGACGCTTCAGTATCTTTCGGAAATTGTCGATGAGGATTTCAACCGCAAGCGCGAGCATTTCGGCGATGAGAAGTTCAACGAGTTCCTCAAGGCCGTGCTGCTCCGCGTGGTCGACACCCACTGGATCAACCACATCGACCAGATGAGCGAGCTCCGACAGAGCATCGGCCTGCGTTCCTACGGTCAGCAGAACCCCCTGAGCGAATATCAGGAGATCGGCTACAATCTCTTCCAGGATCTGATCGCCACGATCGAACGCGATGTCAGCCGCTATGTCCTCCGCGCACGCATCCGCGACAACATCCGTCGCGTGCAGGTCGCGAAACCGACCAAGACGTCTTCTGGAAAAGAAGACGACAACCAAAAACGGACACCGATCCGCCGCAAGAAGATCGGCCGCAACGACCCCTGCCCCTGCGGCAGCGGAAAAAAATACAAGCATTGCCATGGAGCGTAGGTGAACGGTATGGAACTCCACGAAGCCAGACAACACTACGAATCTT
The DNA here is from genome assembly GCA_003551005.1 of Mollicutes bacterium. Lineage (GTDB taxonomy): Bacteria > Bacillota_I > Bacilli_A > Izemoplasmatales > Izemoplasmataceae > T1SED10-81. The sequence goes on along the minus strand of PULR01000056.1, from coordinate 23,074 downwards.
TCGCACGTCGCATCAGTGACATTGAGGCCATCCTCGATGTCGATGCTTTGAAAACACGCATTGAAAAGCTCGAAGCCGAGACCTACGCCAACGATTTCTGGGACGACCACCAACGGGCCCAGCGGACCATCCGCCATCTCAAAGGACTCAAGAAGCGCTTCGACGCCTACCGGTCGCTCAAGGATTCAATGGAAAACCTCGCCGTCGCGATCGAGCTGCTCGAGATGGGCGAGTCGGTACCCTCGCTGGATGCGGACGTCGCCGCGTTGGAACGCGACCTCGCCTCGACCGAGACGATGCTCTATCTTTCCGGGGAATACGACCAGAACGACGCCGTGCTGGAGATCCACCCCGGTGCCGGTGGCACCGAATCCCACGACTGGGCGTCGATGCTCTATCGGATGTATCGTCGCTATGCGGAAGCGAATCAGTTCAGCTTCACCGTCAACGATTACCAAGACGGCAGCGAAGCCGGCCTGAAGCAGGCGACCGTGACGATTGAAGGGGAGTACGCCTATGGTAAGCTCAAAAGCGAGCATGGTGTGCACCGGCTGGTCCGGCTCTCGCCTTTTGATTCCTCCAACCGCCGGCACACGAGTTTCGCCGGTGTCGTCGTCATCCCCTCGCTCGACGACGAGGTCGATGTCGAGATCAAAAACGAGGATCTCCGCATCGACACCTACCGTTCAAGCGGCGCCGGCGGGCAGAGTGTCAACACCACCGATTCGGCGGTGCGGATCACGCCCCTCCCGACGGAGATCACGGTCTCCTGTCAGAACGAACGCTCCCAGATCAAGAACCGCGAGCAGGCGATGAAGATCCTCAAGGCCAAGCTGCACCGCCTGGAGGCACAGAAGCGCGAGGAAGAGATCGAGCAGCTTCGCGGCCAGGATGTGGCCAATGCCTTCGGCTCGCAGATCCGCTCCTATGTGCTCCATCCTTATACCATGGTCAAGGACCACCGTACGCAGCAAGAAAGCTCCCAGGCGCAGAAGGTCCTTGATGGCGAACTCGAAGCCTTCATCCGCTCCTACCTTCGGTATGCTTCGAGAAAGGAGGGCCCCGATGGCACAACCGACCAGTCTGCGTAAACTGACGTTCCTGCAGCGCTATGTCGGCATCACCGTCGGCATCGTGCTGATGGTCTCGGGCTTGTATTATTTCATCATGCCCGCCGGGCTGGTCATCGGCGGCGTCAGCGGCGTGGGGGTCCTCGTGAACGCACTCACGGGTGTGCGCGTCTCGTATGTGACCGGCGGCCTGAACGTCTTGATGCTGGTGCTATGTTTCTTTCTGCTGGGCAGAAAGGCCTTCACCCGCAGTGTCTATGGATCGTTGCTGTTTCCGGGTGTGCTCTTTCTTCTCGAAGAGTTCTCCCCGCAGCTGAGGATGGAGGATGACCTGCTGCTTTATGCAGTCTTCGGCGGCGTGGTGCTCGGTCTGGGCTTCGGGACCGTGATCCGCTACGGCGGTACGAGCGGTGGCGGCGACATCCCCATTAAGATCATCCATCGCTACACACGTCTGCCGCTTTCGGTCGCGCTTTATCTTGTCGACGGCGCGATCATCCTCTCCGGGGTCGTCGCTTTCTATGCCGACACCGGTATCACGATGGGGCTCTACGCCTTGATCGCGATGGCGGTCAGCGGCCGGCTTGCGGATTTCGTCGTCCTCGGCAAGCAGAGCCTAAAAGCCGTCCATATCGTGACCGACCGGCCCGCCGAGATGAAGCGTCTGATCTACGATGCACTCGAACGGGGTGTGAGCCTGGTGCCCACCCAGGGCGGCTTCACCCTGCAGGAGAAGACCATGGTCGTCAGTGTCATCACCCGGGAGGAGTACTACAAGATCCGCAACATCATCGCGGACGTCGATCCCGCGGCGTTCGTGTTCGCCTCGCCCGCAAGCGAGATACAAGGAGATTTTTCCATTCGATGGGAGGATGAGTAACCATGAAACGCCTTTTCGTACTTTTCACACTGCTGATTTCGGCTGTGACGCTATCGGCCTGCGAGCTGGACTGGAACGTCAATGACGACCCCGGCAACGGCCCCAACGAGAACGATCTCGACGGCAACTACAACGCGGAGGTTTTTGAAGAGGTTCTCGAGGCCCTGCAGGACAACCACTACCAGGATTTGAGCGATGAAGCGCTCTACGAAGCCGCCTTGCGCGGACTCTTCGACGCCATTGACGACCCGCATACGAACTACATGACTCAGGAAGAACGCCAGCAGTTCCGTGACGACCTCGGCGAGGAATTCGTCGGTGTGGGCATCACCATCGAACGTGTCGATGAGGACCCCGTCGTCACCAAGGTCTGGACCGACTCCCCCGCTGAACGGGCGGGCATGATGCCCGGCGACGTCATCACCCACATCGACGGGGATGACTATAGCGACCGTCCCTACCACGAACGAATCGAATCGCTGCTCGGTGAAGAGGGTACGACGGTCGAAGTCGGCGTCGAGCGACCCGGCACTGAAGAGATCATCTATTTCACGATGGAGAGGGAGTCGATTCCCAACCCCACCGTCGTCCACGACACCTTTGAGGTCGATGGACGGACCATCGGCCATCTCGAGATTAACTCGTTCGGTGAGCAGACGGCGGCCTTGAGCGAAGAAGCGCTCGACGAACTCGAAAACGACGGCATCGACGGGCTCATCGTTGATCTGCGCGACAACACCGGCGGCTATCTGGCCGCTGTCGATGATATCCTCGATATGTTTCTCACCGAGGGCGAACAGCCGATGTTCACCATCGAGCAGCGTGTCGGTGGCGAATGGGTGAGCATCGACTACGACGCCAGCGGCGAGGAGGCCAGGGACTACGACATCGTCACCCTCATCAACGGCAGCAGCGCGAGCGCTTCCGAAGTGTTCGCCGCCGGAATGAAAGAGAAGGGTGGCTATGAGGTTTTCGGCGAACCCTCCTTCGGCAAGGGCACCATGCAACAGCCGATCGAGCTCTCCAGCGGCAGCTATGTCAACGTCTCGCTCGGCCGCTGGCTGACACCGAGCGGGCAATGGGTGGATCGGATTGATGGCGACATCGAGTACGTGGAACCCACCGAGATTGTCGAGCAGAACCCCTATCTCTACGCCTACAATGTCTATCTACGAGACGGAGAGCCCCTGACCTACGACACGGTCGCTACGGAGAATGAGAACGTCCAGGCCATCCTCAACGCCCTCGGCGCGGATATCCGGGAAGACGGCTATTTCGACGAAGATACGCGCGAAGCGGTCGAAGACTTCCAGAACGAACACGACCTCGAGATCACGGGCGAGGTCGACGAGGCCACCGCGGCGGCACTCTCCGAGGTGATTCTCGAGTATCGGACCGATTTGAGCAACGACTACCAGCTGCAGTTCGCGAAGGATTATTTTGACGAATGAACAAGATCAGGAAGCTCGAGGCGAAGGGGAAGCGGTTCCGGCTGACCCTCTCCACGCCTTCGGGCGAACGCGTGCTCTCGATTCACCAGGAGGCGGCGATCCAGCACGACCTTCTCAAGCACAAACCCCTCGATGATGAAGCCCTGCGTGCATTGAAGGCTGACGATGCCTATTACACGGCGCTTGATAAGGCGTTTACGATGCTTGCGAGCAAGCCCCGCTCCGAGCGGGAAATCCACGATTCGCTCCTGAAGCAGAGCGATGCCGACACCGCCGGGCGGGCGATCGATTATTTACGCGAGCACGGCTATCTTGATGATTACGCCGCCTTGAAGGGCCTCGTCGAAGACGCCCTCGAACGCGGCCGTCCCGGTCCGTGTTTGCTGCGGCAGCGCGCTCTCGAGCGGGGCTTCGCCGCCGAGGAAATCGAGGCGGCGCTCGCGCACTACGACGCCGAGGCGGAACGGAAAAACGCCCGCGCCTTGCTCGAATCAGAGCTCCGCTCTACGAAGCGTCTCCCGCTTGCGAAGCTCAAGCGGCGCCTGATGGAGACTTGCGTCCGTCGCGGCTTCAATTATGGCGTCTGCGAAGATGCGGCGAAGGATCTTGCGTCACAGGCTGCCGACGATATCGATGAAGAGGCGTTGCTTGAGACGCGTATCGAGAAACTGAAGGACCGCTACGATCTGGAGGATCCTTCCGGTCGCAGGCGTCTGATCTCGAAGCTCCTGCGGGAAGGGTTCACGTACGATTCGATTAAAAAGCAGATGGAATGAGGGATTCGATGCGTTTTTCGCCCGAGACGGCCTATTACTTGAACCAGGGTGAGTTGATTGACGCCTACCGGCATTTCGGCGCCCATCCTATCAAGGATGAGACCGGCGAGGTCAGGAAAGTCCGGTTCACCGTCTACGCGCCGAATGCACGGCGCATTGATGTCGTCGGGTCATTCAACGATTACGCGCTGGGCGCGCATCCGATGGAGCCCCTTGAAGCGGATGGGATGTTCGGCGTCGAGATTCCGGGGAATCTGCTCGGGGAGCACTACAAATACGCGATCGAGACGCCTGAGGGGGAGCGTCTGTACAAGGCCGACCCGTACGCTTTCTATAGTGCTCTGCGGCCGGATACACCTTCCGTCGTCGTCGACCTTGAAGGATACGCATGGGGTGATGACGACTATCTGCGACAACAGGCAACGACCCCGCCCTATCAAACGCAGGTCTCCATCTACGAACTGCATCTGGGAACCTGGATGCGCAAGCCGGACGGATCCTTCCATAGCTATAAGGAGACGGCCGAGTTTCTCGTCCCCTACCTCAAGGAGCAGGGTTTCACCCATGTCGAGCTGATGCCGGTGATGGAACATCCCTTCGATGGCTCCTGGGGCTATCAGGGGACGGGGTATTTCAGCGTGACCTCCCGCTATGGGAGCCCGCACGATTTCATGGCCTTCGTCGACCGGTGTCATCAGGCCGGCATCGGCGTCCTGCTGGACTGGGTCCCCGGACACATCTGCAAGGATGCGCACGGGCTGTACCGTTTTGATGGCTCGTTCCTTTATGAATACGACGATGCGGACATCCGGGAGAACGAAGTCTGGGGCACGGCGAACCTCGACCTCGGGACCGGCCCGACCCGCAGCTTCCTGATCTCCTGCGCGCGTTTCTTCATGGACGTCTACCACATAGACGGCTTTCGTCTGGATGCGGTCTCGAACATCCTCTATTACAAGGGGGAGCCCGACAGAGGGGTCAACGAAGGCGGCATCGGCTTTTTGCGGGAGCTTTCGAAGCGCGTATTCGCCTTCCGCGAACACGCGATTCTCGCCGCCGAGGACTCGAGCGCCTTTCCGAAAGTCACCCACCCGGTCGAGCAGGGCGGCATCGGCTTCAACTACAAATGGAACATGGGGTGGATGAACGACACGCTGACGTATTTCGCCCGTGACCCCATCCACCGCAAGCATCACCACGACGAGCTGACGTTTTCCCTGATGTACGCCTTCAGCGAGAATTTCATCCTGCCTTTCTCCCACGACGAGGTCGTCCACGGCAAGCGTTCGCTCGTGGATAAGATGCCGGGGGATTACTGGCAGAAATTCGCGAATTATCGCGCCCTGATGGGGTATCTCTTCACCCATCCCGGCAAGACGCTGCTGTTCATGGGCGGAGAATTCGCGCAGATGCATGAATGGAAGGACGACGAGGAGCTCGATTGGCACCTTCTGGAATATCCGATGCACGCGGCGGCCCGGCGTTTTGTACGGGATTTCAACCACGTCGTGGCCCACGAGCCGGCTTTATATGAGCGGGACCACGACCCGGCGGGCTTCGAATGGATCGATGCCGACAATGCCGAGCAGAGCATCTTCAGCTTCATCCGCCGCGACGGCCGGGGAAGTGAGCTTCTGATTCTGCTCAACCTCACGCCGAACGTCCATGAACGCTTCCGTGTCGGCGTGGCCAGGGAAGGCACCTACCGCGAGCTGATCGGCAGCGACAAGGAAATCTACGGCGGCAGCGGCCTCTACAACGGCCTGCCCATCAAGAGCCGGCCCCACCCGGCCAACGGCCGTCCGCAGTCGCTTGAGGTGCTGCTTCCGGCTCTTAGCATCACGGTCCTCAGATGGGAGGGTTAAGATGAAGCCATCCATCGTCGCCATGTTGCTTGTGGGCGGGAGAGGCACGCGTCTTCAGCCCATCACCCGGCGGATGGCCAAGCCGGCGGTCCCCTTCGCGGGGAAGTATAAGCTGGTCGATTTCGTGCTGAGCAACCTCACGAACTCCGGTATCGATACCGTGGGCATCCTGACACAATACGAGCCCCACAGCCTGATGGACTATATCGGGCACGGCGCCAGCTGGGATCTCGACCTTGTCCGCGGCGGCGTGCATTTCCTCACGCCCTATACCTCGTTCGAGGGTGAGAAGTGGCAGAAGGGAACCGCACACGCCATCCGACAGCACCTCCGCTTCATCGACCGCTACGATCCGGAGTGGGTGCTGATCCTCTCGGGCGACCATGTCTATAAGATGGATTACCGGAAATTGCTTGCGCACCACCAGAAAAGCGGCGCGGACTATACCATCGCCGGTTTCTACCCCGATGCGGACCTCTCGCGTTTCGGTGTTATCGAGATGGATGCGTCGAACCGGCTGCAGGGCTTCGAGGAGAAACCCGAAGACCCGAAAGGGTCGCTCGCCTCCATGGGGGTCTATCTGTTCAACCGTGAAGCCCTGAAGCGTGCACTTTCCGAAGACCTCGAGGAAGGTTTCGACTTCGGCAAGGACATCATACCCAAGACGCTCTCGGAAGGTTATGAGATCAACGTCTATCCCTATGAAGGTTATTTCCGGGATGTGGGGACCATCGACAGTCTCTATCAGGCCAATATGGAAGTGTTGGACCATCCCGGCCTTCTCAAGCTGAACGACTACCGCAAACGCCCCGTCCATACCAAGTCCAGCAACCAGCCGCCGCACCACATCATGTGCGAGGATTCGGTCCACGACAGTCTCATCAGCGATGGCTGCCTCATCCGTGGCAGCGTCATCCACAGCATCCTCTCCGAGGGTGTCTTCATCAAGGATGACGCCCTCGTCAGGAACAGCGTCCTGCACCCGGATGTGACCATCGGCGAGGATGCCACGGTGGAGAACGCCATCGTGCTTGAAGGGACGATGGTGATGCCGGGGATGTCCATCCGCTTCGATAGGCCGGAAGCGGTCGATAACGAACGGCTCTGGGCGCTGGGGGGCGATGACGATGATTAATCTCTTCGCGGTCGTCGACGCGCAGAGCCGTGAATCCTTCGAGAAGCTGACCCTGCATCGGACGCCGAGCGCGCTGCCTTTTGCCGGGAAATTCCGTTTGATTGATTTCACGCTTTCGAATCTGCTCAATTCCGGGGTGACCACCGTCGCTCTTTTCCCATCGGGGAACTACCGCAGTCTGCAGGATCACGTGGGCAGCGGGAAGCGGTGGAATCTAGACCGCCGTCGCGATGGCCTTTTCGTCCTGCCGCCCAAGAACCTCGTGATGCCGCAGGGAGAGATGCTCACCTTCCAGCGGATGCACGAACACATCGAGTATTTCAAGCGGAGCACCCAGAAATATGTGCTGCTCACCACCGCACAGATTGTGTGGAACATCGACTTCGAGGCGGCGCTTCAGGAACACATCGACTCGCAGGCGGACATCAGCGAGATCATGAGCGAGACCCGTCGTCTAAGGACCTTCATCACGCAGAAAGAGTTGCTGCTGAGATATATCAGGGATTACGATGTCATCCCCTACAAGACGATGAACGATCTGGTGTGGCGTGAACCGAAATTGAAGGTCAACACCATCGTTCACCAGGCATATACCAAGCTGATACGGAATCCTTCGGCTTTCCTGCGGGCCAATCTGGATATGCTGAAGTTCGAGATCGGCCAGACTATCTTCAAACCGGACCGGCCCATCATCTCGAAAGAGAAGACGGCGCCGCCGGCCCGCTACCTCAAGAACGCCCGTCTCAGCAACGTAATGGTCGCGGCCGGGGCGCAGCTTTCGGGAGATATCTCCGATAGCGTCATCGGTCGTGATGTGACCATCAAGGAGCACGCGGTCGTCCGGCGTTCCGTCCTGATGAACAACGCCTTCGTCGAAGCCGGGGCGCAGCTTGATCACGTCATCCTCGATAAGAACACCGTGGTCAAGCAGGATGCTGTGCTGCAGGGCACGCTGCAGAGTCCTTATGTCACGGAGAAGAATCAAATCATCACCGACCAGAGCGGTCTTTCCATTCTGCTGGTGGCCGCCGAGGCCTACCCGTACGCCAAGACGGGAGGGCTGGCGGACGTGGTCGATGGTCTGTCCAAGGCTCTCTCGAAGCAGGGGGTTGAAACGTCGGTCATCCTGCCCCTTTACAAACAGGTGAAGGAAAAACATGCGGAGACATTCGGGTACCTTGACACCCTGACGTTCACCTTCGCCGGCGAGACGAGAAAGATTCGTCTATACAACATCCTCCGCGAGAAGGTCCGCTTCTATTTCATCGAGCATTTCGGGTTCTTCGAGCGCGATGCGCTCTATGGCTACGAGGACGATTGTACACGGTTCGCCTTCTTCAACTTCGCCGTGCGGGAAGTTCTCGGTTCCATCGGTCCTTTCGATCTGCTGCATCTGCACGATTGGCACACGGGCCTCCTGCCCGCCCTTTTGGAAGGGGAGGAGCATCCGCCGACACTGCTGACCATCCACAACATCGACTACCAGGGCATCTGCACCCCTGATACGCTCGCGGAAGCCTACGCGCAGGATCCAGGCAAACCCGTCGTCAACTTTCTTGAAGAGGGCATCCAGAACGCGACGAAACTCTCGACGGTCTCGGAGACCTATCGTGACGAATTGCGGTACGAATACTACGGGAAGAATCTGACCCAGCCGCTGCTCAAGCGGGAACGAGACTTCCACGGGGTCCTCAACGGTCTCTCCAAGCAACACAGTCCGAGCAACGACCCGCTCATCCTAGCCCCCTATCATCCCGGCGACCTTTCGCCGAAAACGGAGAACAAGCTCTATCTGCAGCGCTTGATGCGCTTGCCGCTGGGTGTGGACCGGTTCATCGTGGGCATGGTCAGCCGGATCACCGAGCAAAAGGGGTTCCCCATCCTCATCGACGCGATGTCGGATTTCCTCGAGCGACACGACGATGCGCAGTTCGTGCTGCTCGGCACTGGTGAACAGGAGCACATCGATGCTCTCAAGGGCCTCAAGGAAAGCCACCCGCGCCAGGTGCGGTTGAACATCGGCTACGACTCCGCGCAGCCGAACCACATCTATGCCGGCTCGGATTGCTATCTGATGCCCTCTCGCGTCGAGCCCTGCGGACTCTCGCAGATGATCGCCATGCGGTATGGGACGCTGCCGCTCGTGCGCTTGACCGGCGGTCTCGCCGACAGCGTCGAGGATTACGACCCCATCACCAAGGAGGGGACGGGCTTCACCTTTTTCAACTACGATTCCGCCGACCTCCTCGCCCGCCTTGAAGATGCCTATCGGGTCTTCAAGGAGCGCCGCGAGGACTGGGAGCGCATGCAGCGTCGCGCGATGCGACGGGATTTCTCCCTCGAGAAGCAGGCGCAGAAGATGCTTGAGATCTATCAGAGCATGGTCTAATAAATCCAGCACACAACCATACTTTCTCAGGAGTGAGCAGTACTATGGATCTTTTCAAGGACAAATCGACATTCAAGAAACATTTCAAGCACCGGCTTGAACGCCATCGTGCGACGGCCTTCGACGCCGCCTCGCAGAAGGACGCCTACAAGACCCTGGCCGAGATGACTTTTGAAGCCATGAGCGGGCTCTGGGTCGAGAACGAACAAGCGCAACAGGAGAATCCCCGCAAGGAACTGCATTATTTCTCGATGGAGTTCCTGCTGGGCCGTCTCATTACCAGCAACCTCTACAATCTCGGCATCCGCGACACCGTGAAGGAGGCTTTCGACGAACTCGGCCTCGACCTCGAGGCCATCGAGCATCAGGAAGTCGATGCGGGGCTTGGAAACGGCGGACTGGGGCGTCTGGCAGCCTGTTTCCTGGATTCGATCGCCTCGCTTGGCTATCGCGGGCACGGCAACGGCATCCGCTACAGCTACGGCTTCTTCGAGCAGTACTTCAAGGACGGCTATCAACGCGAGAAACCGGATGACTGGCTGAAGGATGGCTATCCCTGGGAGATCCGTCGCGAACAGGCCGCCGTCGACATCCCTTTCGGCGGCAGCGTGGATTTTGACGGCGAAACGGCGCATCACGATCCGGAAGAGATCATCCGCGCCGTCCCCTACGACGTCCCCATCCCCGGTGAGACGAACGGAATCGTCAACACGCTGCGCCTTTGGAACGCCGAGGCTACGGATGTCTATCCGCAAGATGTGCATCCTTTCGAGTACAACGAAGAGATCCGCCAGATCAGCGGGTTCCTCTATCCTGACGACACCACCGAGGAAGGGAAGATTCTGCGCATCAAGCAGCAGTATTTCTTCTCCGCCGCCGGTGTAAGGAGAATCCTCGCCGACCACCTGTCGGCTCATGGGACCCTCGCCGACCTCCCCGAGAAGCACGTCTTCCAGATCAACGACACCCATCCCGCCCTCATCATTCCCGAGACGATGCGGGCGCTGATCGACGATTACGGCTATGAGTGGGAGGATGCGTGGCGGCTGACGCAGAAGACCTGCGCCTACACCAACCACACCATTCTCGCCGAAGCCCTCGAGCGCTGGCCGGTCAGTCTGCTTCAGCCGACCCTGCCCAGGGTGTTTCAGATCATCGAGGAGATCAACCGCCGCTACACCGAGTGGCTCGGCGAAGCGGGCTATGACCACGGCAAGATCCGCGAGCTCGCCATTGTCGATGACGGCGAGGTTCGCATGGCGCATCTCGCTATTGTCGGTTCCTTCAGCGTCAACGGTGTCGCCAAACTGCACACCGATATCCTCAAGCGGTTCGAGATGAAGGACTTCTACACGCTCTTCCCCGAGAAGTTCAACGCCAAGACCAACGGCGTCACCCACCGTCGGTTCTTCAAGCACATGAACCCAGAGCTTCACGAGCTGATGCGCGGGATCGATCCCGATTATGATAAGACGCCGCTCTCTTTCGAGGCGCTGGAGGACTACATCGACGATGCCGCTACGCAGGAGCGGTTTCTGAAGATCAAGCAAGAGCACAAGAACCGGCTGGCCAAGCGCATTGAACGCGAACAGGGCGTCAAAATCGACCCCGAAAGCATCTTTGATGTGCAGATCAAGCGCATGCACGAATACAAAAGACAGCTCATGAATGCGCTCCACATCCTCATCGTCTACAACCGCCTGAAGAACGATGTGCATTTCCGCAGGAACTACGTGCCGCATACGTTCATCTTCGGCGCGAAGGCGGCCGCTTCCTATCACTACGCAAAGAAAGTCATCAAGCTGATCAACACCATCGGCCAGCACATCAACAACGACCCGCAGACGAAGGACTACCTCAAGGTTGTCTTTGTCGAGAACTACAACGTCACCTACGCCGAACAGATTATCCCCGCCGCCGATGTGAGCGAGCAGATCTCGACCGCGACGAAGGAAGCGAGCGGCACCGGCAACATGAAGTTCATGATGAACGGCTCCCTCACGCTCGGCACGCTCGATGGGGCGAACGTCGAGATTGCTGAGCTGGCGGGCGAGGACAACATCGTCATCTTCGGCATGGACAGCGAGGAGGTCACCGCGTTGAAGGAAAGCGGCGAGTACGACCCCCGCGCGGTCTATGAATCCGACGGAGAGATCCGCACCGCCGTGGATATGCTGACGAACGGGTTCTTCTCGAAAGTGCCCCGCGATGAGTTCACAGAACTCCGGGACAACCTGCTCGGCGAGGACGGTTTCTTCGTCCTCAAGGACCTTCCATCCTACCGGGAGGCGCATGAGAGAGTCAACGATCTTTATCGGGACCGCCGCCGTTTCGCGAGCATCTGCCTCGCCAACATCGCCCGCAGCGCCTATTTCACTTCCGACCGCACCATCGAGGATTATGTCCGGGACATCTGGAAGCTGCCGAAGAAAAGCTGAGCATCCTGTTTGCTACCGCGCAAGCGCTTGGTTATCCTGAAAGTAAAGCCTATGATGGAGGGATGAACGCATGAAATATGACAACGATTTCTATGTGACCGGCGCGAAGGTCGGCAAACCGGCTCCGAAATTCGAAATGGACGCTGTCCTGCCTGAAGGAGAGGGGACCGAACGTTTCGGTACCGTCACGCTTGATTCGCTGCTTGATGAGGGCAGATGGGTCGTGCTCTATTTCTATCCGCTGGATTTCACCTTCGTCTGCCCGACGGAGATTCAACGCTTCAACGAATTGAAGGATGCATTCGCGGAGAAAGGCGCGACACTGGTCGCCGCCTCGACCGACTCCGTCTTCAGTCACCTCGCCTGGCAGGAGAGTGGGAACCTGGGGCGTCTGAATCACATCCATGCTTCCGACAACACCCACGATGTGAGTGAGGCCTATGGCATTCTGGATGATGAGAAGGGCGTCGCCTGGCGAGGCACATTCATCATCGCCCCCAACGGCATCTTGAAGGCCGCGCACGTCAACCACGGCGAGGGCGGCCGCAATGTGGATGAAGTTCTGCGCACGCTGGAAGTCTTCCAACAGGAGATTGCCGGCAAGATGGTCCCCTGCAACTGGAAGGAAGGGGAAGGCTTCGTCGGCCCTGAGAACGAATGAGCTGAAGAGATTGTAAATATTTCAAGCAGGCGCACACATCGCGACCCCGATGCGTGCGTTTTTCTTTTCCGGGGCCTGCCCAGGCGGTCTGGTTTTGTTTCTGCGGCTGTTGAAAAAGCATGCATGATAAGTTATAATACAACTGTTTACGAAAGAGTTGATGAAAGGGGGGACACGATGAACAGCAGATACAAACAATGGCTTGAACATCCATCGATCGACCCCGAGACGAAGGAAACGCTGAAATCCATGAATGAAGCGGAAATCGAGGAGGCCTTCGCGGAAGATCTGGCATTCGGCACCGGCGGCATGCGTGGCATCGTCGGTCCTGGCAACAGCCGGCTGAATACCTATACGGTCCGCAAGGCTGTCTATGGCTACGCGCAGTTCCTGCTCGAGCGCCATTCCGACGCCACTAGGCGGGGCGTGGCCATCGCACATGACAACCGCAGAGGTAGCAAGGCCTTCACCGAAGCCGCCATCGGCGTCCTCACCGCCCTCGGATTCGTCGTGCACGCCTTCGAGGAGCTTCGCATCACGCCGATGCTCTCCTACGCCGTCCGCAAGCTCAACGCAGCCGGCGGCATCATGGTCACCGCTTCCCACAACCCGCCGGAATACAACGGCGTCAAGATGTATGATGAGCATGGCTGTCAGCTCGTCCCTTCCCTGGCCGATCAGGTTATCGACCAGGTCGAAAGCGTTGAAGATTATTTATCCATCGACACCAAGCCGCTCGAGGATGCGCGGGAAGAGGGCTTGCTAAACGAGCTGGGCCGTGAGATGGATGATGCCTATCTTGATGCCGTGTCCGATGTACAGTTCGCAAAGGATGCCAAGAAACAACTCAAGGTCGTCTTCACACCCTTGCACGGCGCCGCCGGTGAAATCGGCCGTCGTGCGCTTGAAGAGAACGGTTTCGAGGTCCACACGGTGGATGGACAGATGGAACCGGACCCGGATTTCTCGACGGTGGATTCTCCGAATCCCGAGAATCCTTCCGCCTTCGCTTTGGCCAAGCAGCTCGGCGAGAAAATCGGCGCGGACCTGCTCATCGCCACGGACCCGGATGGCGACCGCCTGGCGGTCATGGCGAGACACGAAGGACGATACGAGTTCCTAAGCGGCAATCAGACCGGCGCACTGTTCATTGACTACATCCTTTCCCGACGTAAGGAGCGTGGCATCCTCCCCGAAGCGGGGGGTGTCTACAACACGGTCGTGACCAGTGAGTTCGGTGCTACCATCGCCCGCAGCTATGGCATGGAAGTTATTTCAACGCTGACCGGCTTCAAGTTCATCGGTGAACAGATGCGCCAGATAGAAGATGCGGACCAGACGTTCATCATGGGGTATGAGGAAAGCTACGGCTACGTCCTCCGTGACATCGTCCGCGACAAGGACAGCATCCAGGCGGCACTGCTCGCAGCTGAACTTGCCGATGCGCTCAAGCGCGAGGGCAGGACGATGGTGGATTATCTTGATAAGCTGTATCAGACCTACGGCGCATTCCGTGATAAGCTGATCAACGTTGTCCTCAAAGGGCGCGAAGGCAAGGAAGCCATCGAGAATATCCTCGCCGACTTCCGGAAGCAGCCGCCTCGTACGTTGATCGGACGTGACCTGCTCGTGCAGGAGGATTACCGCGAAGGCGTCCGCATCGAGAACGAAGAGGAACGCCCGCTTGATTATCCGGTCTCGAACGTCCTCAAATATATCTACACCGACGATTGCTGGTTCGTGCTCCGTCCTAGCGGAACCGAGCCCAAGCTCAAGATTTATCTGAATGTCAAAGCTGATTCCATAGATGCCGCCGACCGGGCGCTTGAAAACATGGAATCGGAAATCATAAAACGCGTGGAACCGCACAAACCAAAACAGTGAAGGGTGCATAGCATGATTGGTAGAACTAAGCGGATCAATGATTATAAACAGATCGATAGAGCGCTGCCTGCGCAGCGGTTTGTCGACCCCGAATATGTGTTCCTGCCGCTTAGGACCGGCCGCTGCGCCGAATATGAGCTCGAGGTTGAGGAAGGCGACGACGTCGCGCTCGCTCAACGCCTCGGAATGCGCAGGGGCAAGTTCTTCGAACAGCCCATCCTCTCCACGGTGAGCGGCACCGTCGTGGATACCGTCGAGATGACGGACGAGCAAGGCGAGAAACGCCCGTTCCTCAAAGTGCGTAACGATTATCAGGACACTCCCGCCGAAGGGATGCGTGAACGCACCGAAGAGGAAATATCCGCACTTTCGAAGGATGAGTTCGTTGAAATTGTCAAGGACAACGCCATCGTCGGTCTTGGTGGCAGCGGATTCCCCAGCTACATCAAGATGACGAGCGGGCATGATATCCACACCGTCGTCGTCAACGGCGTCGAGTGTGAACCCTATCTGCAGAGTGACTATTACCTGATTAAGGAACAAGCAGAGGAGATGCTGCGGGGGTTGAGCTACATCATGCGTGCCGTCGGCGCCGAGCGTGGCGTCGTAGCCGTCAAGAGCACGAAAGGCGCCCTCGTCGAAGCCGTCGAGAAGGAGCTCGGGCGCTTCGAGGGGATGAACATGCAGCTCGCCAAGGTCGCGGATTATTATCCCCAGGGCTGGGAGAATGCAACCTTTGAAGCCGCTGTCGGCACCAAGGTCCCGGTCGGGACGCTGCCGATGGAATACGGCATTCTCGGGTTCAACGCCTCTACATGCGCACACATCTATGAAGCCGTCAAGTACAACCGCCCCATTCTCAAGCGGTTCGTCACGGTGAACGGGGACGCCCTCAAGAACCCGCTTCTTGTTCGTGTGCGTGTGGGGACCTCCGTCAGGGAGCTGATCGACCTTGCGGGAGGTTTCCGCGAGGATGTCGAGCAGGGCAACGTGGTCCTCGGCGGCCCGATGATGGGTGTTGCGGCTCCGGATGTCGATGTCGCCGTCGTGCCCACGACCGTCTCCATCCTGGTGATTGAGGATGAAGAGCACGTCGAGGAGCCCTGCGTCCGTTGCGGCTCCTGTATCTACAGCTGCCCGGTGGACATCCAGCCCGTCTCGATCATGAACGCCGTCAAGCGCGGTGACAAGAAGGCCCTGCAGCAGCTCGAGGCGGACCGCTGCATTGAATGCGGATTGTGTGCATACGTCTGCACATCGAAAATACACGTGACGGATTACTGCAGAGAAGGCAAAAGGCAGGTAAGGTGAAAACATGGAAATCGTGACGAAGAACGCACCACATCTGAGAAATCCGAAAGCTCGCGTCTCGCGGTTTATGGGCGATGTCAGCATCGCGCTCACGCCGCTGGTCCTCTTCGCCATCTATCAGCACGGTCTGGATGCGCTTTGGATTCTGCTCGCGGCCGTCCTCTCGATGGTGGCGACCGAATATGTCTACTATCAAGTGGTCGACTGGCTTGAGCGTCGTCGTGAGGCGAAAAGCGACACGGAGAAGAAAATCCGTGATCTGAAGCTTGACAAGGCGCAACTGCGAAAAGAGCTGCGCGAGAAGAAAAGCGACGCCGCGAAGGAAGCGTATGATTCCTTCATGGAGACTTACCGCGAGGAGCTGCCCAAGCTCAAGGAGAAGCTTCGCGAAGAGAACAAGCAAGCTCCCCGGAAGGCCAACAAGTCCTTCCGCCTGCTCAACCGATCGTTTACGCTCGGCAACTTCAGCGTCATCACGAGCGGCATCATTTACGGTCTGACGCTGCCCGATGTCATCCCGCTCGGGATGGCCATCACCGGTGGCGTCGCGGGTATCCTGCTCGGTAAGCTCATCTTCGGGGGACTGGGCCAGAACATATTCAACCCGGCCGCTTTCGCCAGGGTGTTCGTCACCCTGAGTTTCGGTACGGCTCTCGGGTATCAGGCCTTCGTCGACGCGGAAGCGGGCGCGACGGTGCTGACCGCTCTCAACGAAAACCTCGCGAACCAGCAGATTGTCGAGACGTACGGCTATACAGCCCTCTTCACCGGTATCGGACTGCCCGGTTCGCTGGGCGAGACCAGCGCCTTGCTCATCCTTGTCGGCGGTCTATATCTGGCCCTTCGCAAGTCCTTCGACCTGTTCGTGCCGCTGACCTACGTGGGCACTGTGCTGGTGCTTTCCCTCAGCGTCATGTGGACGCAGGGACTTGGGTTCTGGTTCCCCCTCGCACAGGTGCTCTCCGGCGGCTTGCTTTTCGGGGCCGTATTCATGGCCACCGACCCGATCAGCATCCCGGTGACCCGCCCTGGACGGATTTATTTCGCCTTCGGCCTGGGCGTGCTCACCTTCCTGATCCGGTTGTTCGGCAACCTCCCGGAAGGTGTGGTCTTCGCCATCGTCTTCATGAACATGTTCAGTCCGGCCATCGATTATCCCCGGTGGTCGAGAAATAGATTCAGCGCCCGCAGCGTGCTGATTTTCGCCGCTGTGGTCGCCTTGGCTATCCTGATCACGAATGTAGGTGTTTACTATGTTGAATAAGCTTCGCATTGCCCTGGTACTTCTCATTATCGGAGCGGCCAGCGGGTTGAGCATTGTCGCCGTGAACCAGGCGACGGAGGATGTCATCCGCGAGAACCGTCTTCGTGAGGAGCACGAACTATACTTTGAAATCTTCGATTTGGAAAAGCCCGACTCCCTTGATGTCGATGAAGAGCCTCGTGATGTCTATTGTCGTCGTGAAGCAAAAGGCTACGACGCCGACCGGCAGAAAATCGGGGAAGTGCATTTCTTCTGTGTGGAAGATGAAGCCGTTCATGAACGCGCGGAAGTCTATGACGGAGATGGCAACCAGATCGGACAGGTCTTCCGGGTCGATGATGTCAACGAACACGGGGAGATCAGCACGCTCGTCGCCGTTGACATGAACGGCGAGATTATCGAGGTCGCCATCGCCCGCACGGAGAACACCCCCAACTACGTACAGCGCATCAAGGACAACCATCTTGACGATTTCATCGGACAAAACATCCAGGACGTCGAATTCTACGACGGCCGGACCGGTGCGACCATCACCTACGGATCCATCCGCAGCGCCGTCAACCTGACGGGCGAGAACATCGCCGCCGACCGGGCGCTTGCGGACTACCGTCGCATCTTCCCGGATGCGGACAGTTATGAAGTCGTCTACGATTATGCGCTCGGCTGCATCGATTCCCGTCGGGCCATCTATGACGGTGATGAGGAACTGCTCGGCCACATCTATCCGGCCGAGATGGACAACGAGCACGGCACAATTCATCTGCACGTCGCCATCTTCGAGGAGATTTTCTATGGTGTCAAGGCGGCCCGTCCGGACCGCGCCAGCGAGGAGAAGCTCGAGGCGCTCGAGAAATATGAAGCGTATGAAGGTGAATCCATCCATGATATCGACCTCGATTATGAGGAGACCGTCTATGACGAGACCATCAACCACCTCATCGAGCAGGCCATCGTCCGTTGCCAGGAAAGCGACGAACAGCGCGAACTGCGACAACTGTTCCGCTGGGCATCCAGCAAGGGCGAGACCGTCGACATCGACGAGGAGCCGTTGATTGATTACACACCCTACTATGATGAAGACGATGAGCGCCTCGGCAACGTCTACACCGGTGAAATCGACACCGATCCGCTTTCCGGCGACTATGAAGGCGGTCCGCTCAACCTGTCCGTCTCGATCGATACGGACGGCGTGGTCAACAACGTCATCATCAATTCCGATGAGGAAAGCGGCTTCGCCAGCGACATGCTTGAAGAGGAAATCTCCATGTTCCGCGGCATCGACGCCCCGATTGATGAGGGGGAGATTGACAGTGTCTTCTCCGGTGCGACGACCGCCGGTCACTCAGTCAACGACATCGTCAAGGCTGCGCTTGATTATCACGCCGAGAGGGAGGATGAGTGAGCATGGCCAAAAAGAAGAAGGATGCCGGTAAGTTGAGCGTCTTCACTAAAGGCCTCATCCAGCAGAACCCCATCTTCGTGTTCCTGCTCGGCCTGTGTCCGGCGCTCGCTGTCACGAGTTCTCTTGAAACCGGTGTGGGCATGGGGATTCTCGTCATCTTCGTGCTGACCGCGAGCAACATCGTGGTCTCGCTGTTCAAGAATTTCATCCCCGAGGAGATCAAGATTCCCGCCTACATCGTCATCATCGCGACGTTCGTCACCATCGTCGATCTGGGGACCGAGGCGATCTCGCCCCCGCTTTATGATTCGCTGGGCATCTTCATCCCTTTGATTGTCGCGAACTGTCTGATCATGGGACGGGCGACCAGTTTCGCCTCACAGAACAACGTCGGCCGCAGTGCGCTGGACGGACTCGGCATGTCGCTCGGCTTCGGCCTCGCCATGGCGCTGATCGGTGCGACCCGCGAATTCCTGGCGACCGGTGAGCTCGCCTATGGCGTCTATCTCCCGCTCGGGTTCGAAGGTTCGATCATCGGCCTCGAGGCAGCGCCCTTCAGCATGGAAGTGTTCGTCGGACCCGCCGGCGGCTTCATTGTCATCGGTGTGTGGCTCGCCATCTTCAACGCCATCGGCCAGCACAGGCAACACCGCAGGAAGATAGCCAGGGACCGCTGGATCGAGAAGAAGAAGCAGCAAGCGGCCGAGCGCAAGCGACGCAAGGCCATGGAAGGTGGTAGCGCATGAGTCCGACTGTATTCTTTGTCGCCATCGTCTCCGCGATGCTGATCAACAACGTCGTGTTGATGCGCTTCCTCGGCGTGTGCCCGTTCCTCGGCGTCTCCAAGAAATCCGAGACCGCCATCGGGATGAGCGCCGCGGTCATGTTCGTCATGGTCGTCGGCTCGATTCTGACGTATCTACTTTACTATTTCGTGCTGGAACCGTTCGAGATCACCTACATCTCGACCATCGCCTTCATCCTCATCATCGCTTCGCTCGTGCAGCTGGTCGAGATGTTCATCAAGAAAGCCAGCAAGAAGCTCTACAAGGCGCTGGGCATCTATCTGCCGCTGATTGTGACCAACTGCGCGATCCTCGGTATCGCCGAGACGAACATCCGGGAAGGCTATGCGGCGGAATATGGTGTCGGCCAAGGGATGCTGGTCGCGACGAGCAGCGCTTTCGGCGCGGCATTGGGCTTCGCGCTGGTCATCTTCGCCTTCTCGACGATTCGTGAACGCCTCGAGGCCGCCGATGTCCCCACCGCCTGGAAGGGCATTCCGATTTCGCTGGTGGTCGCCGGCATCATGGCCCTGGCGTTCCTCGGTCTGGAGGGGATCGTCTGATGTGGCCCGCGATTGCAACAGTCTTCATTATTATCGCGCTGTATCTCGGCACCTACCTTCTCAACCGGCGTACGCCGCAACCGGTTGATGCCGCTCCCTCCTCGGAGGCCTGCGAGTCCTGCATGAACTACAGCTGCGGTTTCAAACAGCGAATGGAGGAGGATTGACATGGCAGAACTCTTGACACTCGCCATCCTCAGCGGCGTGCTCGGGTTCGGGCTCGCGATCGCCGCTGACGCCCTGGCTGTCGATGCAGACCCTCGCATCGCCGGCGTGCGCGACCGTCTTCCGGGCCTTGATTGCGGAGCCTGTGGGTATCCGGGCTGCGAACCCTTCGCCGAAGCTATCGTCGAAGGGGAGGTCGAGCGCCTGACGCTTTGCAAGCCGGGCAACGACAAGCACTACGACGCAATCATCGCTTACTTGAAAGACCATCCCAACGAGGATGGGACGATCATCGACGTATCGAAATAGGACCGGCCACCGGTCCTTTTCTTTTGCGCCATCTGTAAGCGTTATCACTGTCCGTCCCGTCGTTATGCGCTCATCGCGTCCGTTACAGTTGAAAATCGCAAATGCCGATGGTATAATAATAGACGGCTTATGCAACAAAACTCGATAAGAAAGGTGAAGTATATGAAGCGAATCTACATGTTCGGCGAAGGAACCCAGGATCAAAAAGCGCTGCTTGGCGGCAAGGGTGCAAACCTCTCGCAGATGAAGCGGCTCGGCGTTCCCGTTCCTTCCGGTTTCACCATCACCACCGAAATGTGCATCGAATACTACAAGAACAATCAGCAGAACTCACAGGAGCTGATCGACGACGTCAAGACCTATGTGAAGAAACTTGAAAAGGAGACCGGAAAACAATTCGGCGACCGGGAGAATCCGTTGCTCGTCTCGGTTCGCTCCGGCGCGAAGATCTCGATGCCGGGCATGATGGATACCGTCCTCAACCTCGGCATGAACGACGACGTCGCCGAAGGCATGATCAAGAAGACCGGCAATCCTCGGTTTGTCTACGATGCCTACCGTCGGTTCATCCAGATGTTCGCCGATGTCGTCATGGGCGTCGAGATGAAGCGTTTCGACGACGTAGTCGAACAACTCAAGGAGTCAAAGGGCTACGAAAACGACACCGACATCACGGCGGAAGAATGGCAGGAGATCACCGAGCAGTTCAAGGATATCTATCAAAAAGAGCTCGGTGAGAGCTTCCCGCAGGATCCGATGGAGCAGCTGTATAAATCCATCAACGCCGTCTTCGGCAGCTGGGACACCCCGCGTGCTCGCGCTTACCGCGAACACAACAAGATCCCCCACGACCTCGGCACCGCCGTCAACGTCCAGGAAATGGTCTTCGGCAACACCGGCGGCGATTCCGGTACGGGCGTGCTCTTCACCCGCGATCCCAAGACCGGCGAGAACAAGGTCTGGGGCGAATTCCTCTTCAATGCACAGGGCGAGGACATTGTCGCCGGCGTTCGTACGCCGATGGACCTTCAGGAACTTGGAAATAAACGTCCGGAACTCTATGACGAGCTCATCGACATCCTCAACACCCTAGAGGCGCACTACAAGGACATGCAGGATGTCGAGTTCACCATCGAGGACGGCAAGCTCTTCATTCTGCAGACACGCACCGGCAAACGGACCGCGCAAGCCGCTGTCCAGATCGCCGTCGACATGCAGCGTGATGGCATCCTGACCAAGGAAGAAGCGATCAAGCGTGTCGATACCGCCTCGATCGACCAGCTACTGCATCCGGTCTTTGACGAGGACGCCCTCGAGCAGGCCGAGGCTGTCGCGACCGGACTGGCCGCCTCCCCCGGCGCTGCGACCGGCCGCATCGTCTTCAGCAGCGACCGCGCAGCGGAGATGGCGGAAGAAGGCGAGAAAGTCCTGCTTTTCCGCAAGGAGACCAGCCCCGAGGACATCGAAGGCATGATCGCCGCGGAAGGTTTTGTCACCCAGCTCGGCGGCATGACCTCCCACGCGGCCGTTGTCGCCCGCGGCATGGGTAAAAGCTGCGTCTCCGGAGCCGGCGAGGTGCTTGTCGATGAAGCGAACGGATTGATGACCATCGCCGGTCAGTCCTATGAGGAAGGCGAGTTCTTCTCCATCGATGGCTCGACCGGGAAGATCTATCCCGGCAAGATCGACACCAAGCTTCCCGAATTCAGCGAGGAATTCCGTACCATCCTCGAATGGGCGAAGGAAGTCAAGGACCTCGGCGTCAAGGCCAACGCGGACAACGAGCGCGATTCCCAGATTGCGCTTGACTTCGGCGCCGAAGGCATCGGTCTCGCCCGCACGGAGCATATGTTCTTCGAAGGCGACCGCGTCACCAATGTCCGTGAGATGATCATCGCCGAGAACCAAGAAGAGCGTGAAAAAGCTCTAGAAAAGCTGCTCCCGCATCAGCTCAAGGATTTCAAGGAGATCTTCCGCGTGATGGATGATAAACATGTCACCATCCGCCTGCTCGATCCGCCGTTGCATGAATTCCTCCCCGAGCGGGACGAAGTGCCGCAGGTAGCCAAGGACCTCGGAGTAAGCGAAGAACGACTCAACCGCGCACTCGACAACCTTGATGAATTCAACCCCATGCTCGGCCATCGCGGCTGCCGTCTCGCCGTCACCTATCCCGAGATCAGCGTCATGCAGGCGAGAGCCATCATCGAGGCGGCAATCGAGGTCGCCAAGGAAGGCATCACCGTCAAGCCCGAAATCATGATCCCCCTCATCAGCACCGTCGGCGAGTTCACTTATCTGCGCGACACCATCAAGCAGACGGCCGATGAGCTGATCAAAAAAGCCGGCGTCGAGCTCGAATACCTTGTCGGCACCATGATCGAAACTCCGCGCGCCGCGCTTGTGGCCGACGAAGTGGCTCGCGAGGCGGACTTCTTCAGCTACGGCACCAACGACCTCACCCAGATGACCTTCGGCTTCAGCCGCGATGACTCCGGCAAGTTCCTGAATGAATATCAGAAACTGAAGATTCTCGATTACGACCCCTTCGCCTCAGTCGACCAGCGCGGCGTCGGCGAACTCGTCGAGACCGCGACGAAACGAGGCAAGGAGAACAACCAGGACCTCATCGTCGGCATCTGCGGCGAACACGGCGGCGACCCCGACAGCATCGATTTCTTCCACCGGGCGGGACTCGATTATGTATCCTGCTCGCCCTTCCGTGT
>PULR01000012.1 GCA_003551005.1 Mollicutes bacterium | reverse complement strand
TATGGTAAAAATATCACCAGAGCGATACACGACGGAATACGGGATGGATCAACCGTAGTAATTAGCGCTGTGGAGGACATGCTTGAATCAGTCGGGGAATGGTTTCAGGGGAGGTACGAGTGGGCATTTCAGATGGGTAGTGATATCACCGGCTCGATCGCCGACGGGATACGAGAAGGAACATCGGACGTAATTGGCGGTGTGGAGGACATGGTATCGTGGGCTCGTGACTATCTGCCGTCTTCCCCTGCGCGGACAGGACCGCTGTCTGACCTGGACGAGGTTGGCGGATCGTTCACCGAAACGATCACGGCTGGTGTGGAGTTTTCCGACACGCCATTTCAGGGGATGGATGGTCCGGCGCCCGCAGGCCAGCGAGAACAGCGCCACGTCATCGAAATTAGAGATGATTCAGACACCGAACGAGGATCCGAGAATGTGCGTCGAATTGCGCAAGAGGTCCAGAAAATCATCGGTAGTTCGACCGGTGTCTCGGTGAGGGCCGCAACATGAGCCTGATTATTGACGGTAAGAATGTTTCCGAGGAATTTGAGCTTGTCACGACGGAACGCCAGGGCACGCTCGACAACAAGCTGCCGGATCAGCCTTCTGACGACGTTGAAACGGCAAGTGATTCGATTCAACAACAGCCGGACCAGATACATGAGACGGTAGTCTTAACCCCGGACGTTGACGAGCCGTTAATCGGATTCGGCCCCGATCAGGACGAAAAACAGGCTTCCCTGGAAGACCAGCTTCAGTTCTTTTTCGATCTTCGAGACAGCCGAGACGCATTCTCGGTCGAGACACCAGAGCGAGAAATCGAAAACGCACAGCTATTGTCGGTAGTCTACACGCGGACGGCATCGCTAAGCTACCGGGTCCAGCTGACATTTCGCGAGATGAAAATAGAGGTAGACGAAGACGAGCGAGGCGAGGGGGCAGAAGGTGGAGAAAAAAACGAGGGACAACAAGCCGACGAAACAGCTGATACGGAGGATCCAATAATTCTTCCGGGATTAGACGGTGGTCTATTTTGAATTTTTCGCGGCTTAATATACCAACCGACACGGAGCCTCCGTACCGATTCCGCCAGCGAATCGATGGGGTTAATTACCGTATCAGGATCAGCCGTCGGCCAGCGGTCGGCGGTCGATATGGCGGGGTGCAGTTGTCCATCGGGGACCGCGACACGTGGTATGAGCGTGACGTTATTCTGGACGCTGGTAACCCTGTCGGGGTGGGCGTTTTAGGGCTTGATGTGGTGATCCTCCCGGTGTTCCGCGACGGCGAAGAACGTGATGTCACGATCGGACGGTTGCAGGACCGTGATTGTGAGCTGGTTGTCGTTCCCGAAAACATTACACGGGATGATCTCGATGTCGAATAGACAGAACCGGCATGTTAATCTTGTATTCGACCAGGTAGAAATCACGCAACCAGATCTGCGGATTAACGGATCAGTCGAGTTTTCCGACGAGTGGCAAGAAGATGTTTCAATTCTGCATGTCGCAGGTCTATCCGAAGCCCGAGAGTCGGAGGTTGTTGATTCCGATACCGTTGTTATCGAGGCCGGATATGAGGATCGCATGGCCTTGATTCGAGAAGGTCCGGTTGAAGAGGTTATGTCGACAGAATCGCGTGGACAGCGTATCACGTCTATTTTCGTCGGCACCGGTCTGAGAGATGCTTCTGACACGGCGTTCAACCGGAACTACTCGGGGGCTGTAACCTCGACGAAAATTATTGAGGATGCAATCGGCGAGACCGATCTACTATCGGTTGGTTCAATTACCGAGCAAATACGATACGAGAAACGGAACTATGTTAGCAACGCGTCCCGTGTCATTGATTCGGTCGTGTCCGACATGCGGGCGCGGGCGTACATTGTCGACCTCGATGTATTCGTCGACGACGGGACGACGATCACGGATACAGTCGAGCTACAACGCGGTGAAATCAGACGCTCGAAGCTCCCAAGAATTGACGATTCGGAAGTATGGCAAATTGATACGCCGTTGAACCCTACCATCCGCGAGTCAGTTTCCGTGGTTTTCGACGGTAGAGAGTACCGGGTTATTGAAGGCGAGCATAATATCAGCCGATGGACAACGGAGGTACAGGTGGTGCAGGTATGAGTCAGCAGACAGAACATATGAGAAATCTGATTGAAGCCGAAATCGACGACATATACACCGCCAGTGTTGGCGTCATCGAATCGTATGATTCTGACAATCTTCGAGCCGACGTCCGACTTACGTGGTCGGAGGATGGATTCGATCCAATTATAAGCGATGTCCCAGTTCGGACGATGCGGGCGGGGGGATTGGTGATTGTGCCGCCGTACTCGCGGGGGGACATGGTGATGGTCGTCATGACAAGGGAGGATATTGGCCGCCTTGTACAGGACGGATCAAGCCGGTCGCCCAGGCCGGAAAAATATGTATTATCCAACGCCGTGGTGATCGGCGGGATCAACCCGAATACACAATCAGTTAATATGGAGGGGTCACCAAGCGCCTGGAGGCTTGGCACCACCGAGGGCAATCTTGTCTTAGAAATAGACAGCAATAGTGTTATAATATTAAGTGGTGATGTTGAAATTGGACAGGGCACAGTTGAGAGCCTAATACAGGAGACGGCCTCGGAATTGCTCAACAGCCACACGCACACCGTGCCAAGTGGCTCGTCGGCTGGCCCGACGACTGATCCAAATGAGTCGCCGCTGGTTACAGATAATGACATAACCGAGGACGTGAGCGCATCATGAGCAAGGATGTTATGATCGACCAGGACGGACAGACACGGCGAAGGGCCGGTGACGTTCAGACGGTTGACGGCCCCCGTGCTACCGAGAACCGCCTCAGAATTGCGCTTAACACACAGCTTGGAGAGGTCGCCAATGATCCGTTAGGGATTGACTACCTGGGTATTTTCTCTGTGTCTAATCCTGATATTGGGCGCCTGCGCAGAAAAATACGCGAGGTTTTCGTTGATGATCCAGCGGTTGATTCGATAGAATCGATTGAAATTGATCGTGACCGAACCGACCGGACGGCTGAAATAACAGTACGAGCGACAGCGGATGAAGACGAAGAAATTATTGTGACGGGTGAAATCGAATGAGTGATGATTTTGGTGTAACCGATAGCGGGTTTCGACGAAAAACATACGAGGAAATCCGTGATTCAATGTT
This sequence comes from Mollicutes bacterium, assembly GCA_003551005.1. Taxonomy (GTDB): domain Bacteria; phylum Bacillota_I; class Bacilli_A; order Izemoplasmatales; family Izemoplasmataceae; genus T1SED10-81. The sequence continues at coordinate 2,244 of PULR01000012.1, read as the reverse complement.
ATCCCGGGCCCGAGATGTTTTCGGGCCGGACTGGAACCTTGGGCTTACGAGCGTTACGGGCCTATTCATACGCTCAGTCGCTTTTCCGATGAGCCTTATCTGGGCCGCCACGTCCGCAGTATATGATTCTATATTCGTTCGGACGGCTTCCGGCCGTGCGCTTGATCGCGTGGTTGATGTCCTTGGATTAGAGCGCCAGGGCGCTGTGCAGGCATCGGGCGTTGTGACGTTTTCCGGGGAGCCGGGCGCAACCGTGCCAAGTGGGACCGAGGTTACGAACGAGGACGACCCGGACTTTCCGATTTTCGAGACCGTTTTCCAGCGACAGGTGCAGGACCGAGGCGAGGTTGATTCCGAGGTCGTCGCTGTGGAACCCGGTGCCGATGGCAATGTCGGGGCCGGGTCGATTGATCTGATCCTCAATACAGTGTCTAACGTGGACGAGGTAGATAACGAAATAAGAAGCGATCATCTCGAATTAGGCGAAACATCCGACCAGACCCAGACAGTACAGCCCGGTGAGTCAATTAGCCAGACCGTGGCGGTGGATGATGTTCTGCATGATCTTAATGTCGCCGAAATAGAATTGACCGTCCAAAATCCCGATGACGTTCAGCAGACGTTTTTCTTGTCATTTGAATTCATCGACGAAGGTTCCGGCGAAACGATTGAAACCATCCGCCGGAGAGGCTACGTGGTCGACCCGATTGGCGACCAGACGATCACGATTGAACCCGGCCTTAATCTTAAAAATGTTAATAATGTTCGCGTGCGAATGGATAATACGACCGATTCGGTTGAAAAAATAGATGTCGTATATGATGAATCGAATAACTACACGAACGGATCTCTATTTTTCGGTGGGCAAGAAATTACGGATGCCGATTGGGTTGCGACCGTGAGCAGCGAAACGCCGGGGGATACCTCCGGGGGCGAGGATGTCGAGACGGACAATGAACTTCGTTCTCGTTATTTTGAGTCGCTTGGAGCGATTGGAGTCGCAACGATCCCGGCCATTACAGCGGAAATTTTCGGGGTGGATGGTGTGAGGGACGTATTGGTCGAAGAAAATGTCGACGACTCGGAGGACGAGGATGGCCGACCTCCGAAATCATTCGAGGCCGTGGTCCGTGGCGGCGAGGATGAAGATATTGCGCAAGCGATTGTCGACACGAAACCGGCTGGTATCGAATCACACGGCGATGAATCGGCGGAGGCGGTGGACGAAAACAATAATGTGCGCACGGTTAATTTTTCGAGGCCGGATATTATTGATATAGATGTGGAGTTGACGCTCACAACCGCGGGTAACTACCCGGCAGACGGAAACCGGCAGGTCCGGGATGCTGTCATTGAGCTAATCGGGGGCGTTCTGTCGGATGGTTCGACGGCGTCCGGTCTTGGTATTGGCGACGACGTGGTTGTGAGTCAGATCGTTGACGTGGTACATGACGTTGCCGGGGTTGATGACGTGGTGGTGGAAATTGCCGAGGACGGCAATACGCTTGGGTCTGATAATATCGAAATCGGAGCCACCGACATCGCCGAGACCGCCCTGGGTAGAATCACAATAGAATGAGTGACCTATTCGAAAATGTAGATTGGCCCGAACGAATCCGGGAAAACCTGCCGGAGTGGGTCTATTCGACGGATTATGTGTCCAATCTGATAACGGTCGTCGCGAATGAAATTAACAAGCTGTACGAGGATGGCGTCCAGGAGGCTCAGGATGCGGCGCATATCGAAACGGCCATTAACGACGCAATTTCCCGACACGCTGAAAACGTCGGTATTAGTCGGCAATCAGGAGAATCTGATACTGAGGTTCGCCAGCAAATTGGGTTAGAGATAGCGATCAACCAATCCGGCGGGACCATTGACGACATCCAGAATCTGATGGTCGCCGGGGCGTGGATTGAGGCGGGCGAGGATTGGGCGACCGAAACAATCGAGATCATTGAACGGCCTGATGTTGAACCGGCGTTTTTCAGAATCACGATTGACCAGAATCAACTCGATGACGTTGACAGTAGAACTGTACGTGATATAATAGATCGTGCGAAGGTCGCCGGTGTTCGTTTCGAATTGGTCGCCGGTGGGACCTTCGGCTACGTGGATATTGACTCAAATACGGATGATTTACCGAATATCGAGGGATACGGCGACGCGACAGACCCGGACGTTGGTGGAACCTACTCAGGATTGGTGGTTGATTAGAGATGCCCCGAAGTGATTGGCGAGACG
>PULR01000036.1 GCA_003551005.1 Mollicutes bacterium | reverse complement strand
ATGCTTTTAATTACGTAATCGTCGTCTTTCAAGTTTTCTTTCGTATACCTACAATGCTGACGGTCGACAGGAAGCCCCCGTTCGATACGATCGGGATAGAAATTTCGGTAGTCCTCCATGACTTCCCCCACAAAGGCGCTGCCGCGGTTGTCGACGTTTTTGAGCATCGCGAACATAAAGATGATTTTGAACGAGAAGGTGGAACTCTTGGTTTCGATGAACTCCATAAAGTCCTCTTTCAACGTTTCTTCGGTGCGCTCTTTCAACCCTACAGTAAAGCGGTTCGACCAAGTCATAGATGAACTGAAAATCAATGTGCTTGTCAAGCTTTCGCACGAGATGGTGTCCTCGGGCACTAAATCATCGAGCAATACGAACTCATACGCTTGATTGCGATCGGTATTCTTGCGTAATATATCATCACATCCTTACATTCTAATTATATCAAAAAAACGGTTGTTTATAGCGGTGGAATGTGATTACTTATCCACGTGGAAAACTTTCGTTTCCCCACGGGCAAACAAAAGTCTCCCTTTCGAGAGACTTTGTCTACAGCCTGAAAAAGATGTCAGTAGTTGATTCATTCTACTGACATCTTTTTTTGTATAGAAGATCCTTGACAAATCAACGCTTTCCGGTGTCGTAAGGTTCGCCGATCGCTTCGGGCGCGCGGGAATGCTTCGAGGTGAAAGCAAGCACGACCAGCGTCAGAATATAAGGCAGCATCCGGAAGAAATCGGTGGGCACCTCGAGCGCTCTCAGTCCCATGATCGAATCGCCCCTTGAGGCAACGACGCGCATGAGCGCGAACAGGATGGAGATCAGGAAGATGCGTTGCGGACGCCACTGTCCGCTGATCAGCAAGGCAAGCGCTAAGAAGCCGAAACCGCGGACGTCGCTTTCAAAACGGTTCTGGAAGGCGATCATGAACACGACGCCTCCCAGTCCGGCGAGCAATCCGCTGATCATGACACCGGCGTAACGCATGCGCCCGACATCGACGCCGAGGGAGTCGGCGGCGTGCGGATTTTCGCCGCAGCTGCGAAGGCGAAGGCCGAAGCGGGTCTTGTAGAGGATGACGATGACGACGATAAGGAGGACGATGCCGATGTAGGTCGAGAGGAACGCATTCTTGAAAAGCAGATCCCCGAGAATCGGTATCTCGCTCAGGAAGGGCACATCGAAGCGATAGCTTTCATCGACGTTGATCCGTCGATAGCCGAAGAAAGTGCGTGCGACGAAAAGACCCAGGGCCGTAGCGAAAAGGTTGAGGGCGGTCGCGCTGATGATCTGGTTCGACTGCATGCTGACGGAGGCGAAGGCGTGGAAGAAGGAGAATCCCGCACCGACGAGCGCACCGACGATGAACGCTAGGAAGACAGCCAGCTGGATGGGCAGACCGATGATGTAGAGCATGAGATACATGGACATCGCGCCGACGAAACCGCCCATGACCATGATGCCTTCCAGGGCGATGTTGATGACGCCGCTGCGCTCGCTGAACAATCCACCCAGCGAGACAATCAGCAACGCCACCATGACAGGGATGACATATGATAGAATCGAGACAATCTCATTAAAGATATCGACAATCATTTTATCTCACCCTTCGATTCTTGCAATTCAACATCCCGTTTCACGCGACGGCGGATGAATTTGGCGATCAAATGCTTCGTGAAAAGGCTTAAAGCGCTGAAATAGATGATGACCGCGATGATGATGCTGACGATCTCCTCGCGGAACAACGATTGGGCGAAATACCCGCCGCGGTCGATCAGACCGTAGAAAAGGCCAGCCACCAGCACACCAACAGGCGCGGATAGTCCAAGCAGCGCAATAGCGATGCCTGTGAAGCCCGCCTCCGGGGGAACTTCAGCAGTGGCCATCGAGATCCCCGGCCGCAGATAGACAAGGGCGCCCGCGATGCCGCTGAGCAGACCGGCGATCGTGAAGGAGAGGATGATGTTGCGCTTTTCATTCATGCCGGCGTAGCGGGCGGCGTCACGATTGAACCCGACGCTTTTCAGTTCATAACCGAAGGCGGTCCGGTTGAGCACGATGTGAACGATGATGACCGCGAGAATCGCGAGGAAAAAGCCGATGTTGATGCTCGAGCGCGGGAAGATATCGGAGAGGAACCAAGTCGGCATATGCGACGTGCTTTCGACCGAGTAGGCCCGACCCCGGGCGGAATCGTAGATCTGACTCCGAATCAGGATGCTGACCAGATGGACCGCGACGTAGTTCAGCATAATCGAAGAGACAACTTCGTGAACGTTGCGAAAGGCCTTGAGAAGACCCGGTATGGCTCCCCACACACCACCTGCCAGCATCGCGCCGAGCACAGCGACAGGCCAATGGAAGGGACCCAGAAATCCCCAGTTGATGCCGATGTAGACGGCGACGAAGGAGCCGATGAACATCTGCCCCGCCGCACCGATATTGAACAGGCCCGTTCGGAAAGCGAACGCGACGCTGAGACCGGTGAAGATGATGGGGACGGCATAGAAGATGGTGTCGCCGATGCCTCTCATGCCCCTTTGAAACGGCCCGAAGATGATGGTCGCTAAACCCTGGGGAGCGGCGCCGGGATTGATTATGAGCATGACGATGAACCCAAAGAGCAACCCGAAAATGACGGCGGTGAAGCTCGAGATGACGTCGATGGAATTGGGTCTGCGTGATATCGCGAGGAGGACCTTGTCCAAAAGTTTACCAAGCTTCATGCAGCATCAGCCCTTTTTGAACCTGACATGTAAAGCCCGAGCTCGGATTCGGTGGTTTCTCTCGGATCAAGGATGCCGACGTTCTGCCCTTCGTAGATGACCAGAATCCGATCGGCCAGTGTAAACACCTCGTTGAGGTCGTAGGAGACAATCAGAACCGCCTTGTTGTCGTCGCGTTCGGCAATCAGGTGCTTGTGTATGGACTCGATGGCCCCGACATCCAGACCGCGAGTGGGCTGCACCGCTATGAGCAGATTGTTGTTGCGGTCGATCTCCCGTGCCAGAATGGCTTTTTGCTGATTCCCGCCGCTCAGGCTCCTAGCGAGTGAGGTTGGGCCGCTCGAAGACCTCACATCAAAGTTCTCGATCAATCTTTGCGTGTGGTTGCGAATCTGATCGAACTGGAGGAACCCCCGGTGTTGGAAGGGCGGCTGGAAATACGACTGCAGGATCATGTTGTATTCAAGCGGAAAATCCAATATCAGTCCATGACGCTGGCGGTCCTCGGGGATGTGTGAAATGCCGTGGAGACTACGCTCCCGGATTGAACTGTTAGTGATATCCTCACCATTGAGTCGAATCCGTCCATGTGTCAAAGGGTTCAGCCCGACCAGTCCATAGATCAGTTCGCTCTGCCCGTTACCTTCGATGCCGGCGATCACCAGAATCTCGCCGGCGCGGACATCGAAGCTGACATCCCGGACGACATCCTTGCGGAAGGTGTGGCTGTAGACACGCAGGTTCTCAGCCTCTAAAACCGGCTGGTCTCCCACGGCATGCGTCTTGTCGATACGGAAGACGACCTCCCGCCCGACCATCATCTTTGCGAGCTCTTCATTCGACGTTTCGGCAACTTCGACCGTGCCGACCTGTTCACCATCGCGGAGAATCGTGACCCGGTCGGCCACGCGCCGGATCTCTTCGAGTTTGTGGGTGATGAAGACTACCGACTTGCCTTCATCGGAGAGCGTCTGGAGTATGCCCATCAGCTCATCGATCTCCTGGGGTGTCAAGGAGGCGGTCGGCTCGTCGAGAATCAGAATCTCCGCATCGCGATAGAGCATCTTCAGAATCTCGACGCGCTGTTGGTGGCCGACTGAGATGTCGCGGACACGCGCGTAGGGGTCGATGTTCAGCTTGTATTTTTCCGAGAGTTCCTTGATACGGGCGATGGCCTTGTCATAGACAAGAAATCCGCGTCGCGTATCCTCCGCTCCGAGAACAATGTTTTCCGCAACCGTGAAGCGGTTGACAAGCTTGAAGTGCTGATGCACCATGCCGATGCCGTAATCGTTGGCATCGTTGGGATTGCGGATGTGGACACGTTCGCCATTCAGGCGGATTTCACCTTCGTCGGCCCGATACAGGCCGAAAAGGATGCTCATCAAGGTCGTCTTGCCGGCGCCGTTCTCTCCCAGCAAGGCATGGATCTCACCTTTCCGGACCCGCAAGGAGACATTGTCGTTCGCCTTGATGCCCGGAAACTCTTTTGTGATGTTGAGCATTTCAATCGCGTGTTCCATTATGTCTCACCTCTGTGTCCCTTGATAATGAAAGGGAGAGGGAAGGCCGAAGCTCCCCTCTCCCAAATGACCGGTATGAAGATTACGGTTCGACCGTGTCCTCTTCAATGTCGATGGCGTCGAGGTCGTTCTCATCAATGAAGTCAAGCAGATCTGCATACGAGTCCGGAACTACAACGGAGCCATCTGCGATTTGATCGAAGATGTTCTCATACTGTTCGACCGTGAAGGTCTCGAAACGCCACGGATCAATGTCGTCTTCACGTTCAACAGGGAGCCCGACACCATCCTGGTCAGCGCCGAGGTGACGGGTCTCGCCACCAGGGAAGTTGTCGTCGTAATACTCATCGAGGATGAGCTGTACGGACCCTGCGAGGTCCTTCATCGCACTGGTTAGCACAGTGTCGCTTTCGGCGGACTGGTCGACGTCGACGCCGATCATCCAGGCATCGTTCGCACCGGCCGCGCTCATGATGGAAGTGCCCGCGCCGCCAGCAGCGGCGAAGATGACTTCCGTACCGCCTCCGTACCAGCCATCGGCCTGAGATTCGTATTCATCGCTCGGATCGAAGCTTCCAAGAAAAGTATAGCGGTCATCGGGGAAGTTCAGCTCGGCATCTTCTTTAGCGGCGGCATAATAGGCGCCGGCGATGAATCCGATACCGAAATCGACAACGGCGGGTACGGCGATGCCGCCCATGTAGCCAAGGTCGGTCAATCCTTCCCTGACGGCTCCATAGCCGGCAAGGAATCCGGATTCATGCTCCTCATAGTAGACGCCGACTGTGTTATCAGCCACATCGGGATCCGATTCTTCGGTTTCACGTGGTTCGCCATCCAGCAGTACGAACTTCACATCGGGATACTCATACTGAGCTTCCCAGACAGCCTGTTCAAAAAGGAAACCGGGTGTGATGATAATGTCCGCCCCTTCCTCTACAGCCATATCAATCGAAGCCAGATACTCGGCATCGGATACCTCGGCAGGACGGTAATAACCATACTCGATCCCGTGTTCTTCCGCATATTCTACGATGCCTTCCCAAGTCCCCTGGTTGAAGGACTCATCATCGATGTCGCCATAGTCGGTGATCATGGCGATCTCGACATCCTCATCTTCCGGACATGCTGCAAGGGTAAACCCCATGGTAAAGACCAGAAGCGCAATCAGGACTTTTTTCACGTTCACTCCTCCTTAAATAGTTGACACTGATTTAACTCTCAATTACATTGTACTTCTTTGAGAGGCTGAGTGTCAATACAAGCCTGCCGCGATGCTTGTTTTTTTCGCTCTTCACGGACGCTCGATCGTCCGCTCCGGTTCGTGTGAACCGTCCACGAACTGAGTATAGCTGTCGTAGTGATCATCCGTGAAGTAGATCGTGCCCTCGTTGTT
>PULR01000042.1 GCA_003551005.1 Mollicutes bacterium | reverse complement strand
CGACGCGGAGTTCTCCATGCGCGAAGTCGAGGACACCACCGTCTATTGGTACAACAGCGAAGGCTGGGAAGACATCCGTGCCTATGCGTTCGGCGCTGGCAACGGCGATGAATACCTTGGTGGCTGGCGCGGCGAAGAAGTCAGCGAAGCCGAAGAGGATGACTGGTACTACATCGACGTTCCCGCCGACGTGGACGCGGAGGAACATTTCGAGATTATCTTCAATGGCATGGATGAAGATGACGAAGAACAACAGCACCCCGAATACGGTGAAGGCGGCGTCCTCATCGAGGATCGCGACCACGTCTATGTGACTATCGCCGACCCCGGTGAAGAGACGGCTTCCGATTCTAAAGAACTTGCGCTTGCTAATCTTGAAGAGTTCCTCGCTACCACAGATGTCTATTTCTACAACGTCGATGGCTGGGACGATGTCTACGTCGACGCCTGGGATGCAGATGATGAAGAGCTGCTCAGCAACGAAGCCGCGGAAGAAGCGGACGAAGACTATTGGTTCACCGTCGAAATTCCGAAGGGGCTTGACGAAGACGACGAGTTCGACGTCCAGTTCCACGACGCAGACGAGAATGAAAGTGCACGGTTCACCATCGATGACGACGAAGAAGTCTACATGACTCTGGATTACGTCCACGACGACATGGGCGAAGCCGAACTTCAAGCAGAGAACATCGCTTATGTCTATTTCTACAACAGCGAAGAGTGGGACAACGTGTACGCCGATGCCACCAATGAAGACCTGGATGAGACCGACCTCGAAGCAGCAGCGGTAGAAGACAATGACAATTGGTACGAGGTTGAAGTCCCCAAATATGTCGGCGGCGATGACTACTTCGATATCACGTTCCACGACGGAGACGGCAATGAAGCCGAACCAGCCACTATTGCGGACAACGTCGTGCTCTATGTCACCATGGACGACCTCTTCGCAGGCATGGAGCAGGCTGAGATCTTCATGGACGCAGAAGAGGAAGATTTCCACACATTCTATTTCTACAATTACCATGAATGGCAAGAACTTTATGTCTATATCTTCGACTACGATGGTATAGAAGACGGCGAAGCCGTCGGAAGCTGGCCTGGTGTTCGTGTCGATGACTACGAAGAGCATGAGGGCTGGTACCAAGTCGACCTGCCGATCGATGTCGACGAGAACTCCGCCAACCTTATCTTCAACGACTATCTCGATACCGGCGAGCAGATCGGTGACGACCTCGTGGTTGACGACAGCAATGATATCTGGCTGACTCCCATTGAAGAAGCCTTCGATAACCGGGAGGATGCTGAAGAGGCTGTCAAGCAAGCGATGGCCGGCACTGAAGTATTCTTCTACAACAGCGAAGGCTGGGACGATGTCTACGCCACCGCTGAAGGCGAAGACCTTGATGAGGATTTCACCGACGTTGCGGCTGAAGAGATTGATGCCGACTTCGACGGCTGGTATTCGGTCGAGGTACCGCTCTTCCTCGATGGTGAGGTCTACTTCGACATCCATTTCCATGATGGCGACGAGGCTGAAAGCCAGCAGTTCACCTTCGACGCCGACGAGCTTCATTACGTGACCATGGAAGAGCGCTATGCCGATCTGAACGAAGCCACCGTCTGGACCGATGCCGAAGAGGAAGACTTGACGCGGATCTACTTCTACAACAGCGAAGGCTGGGACGTCCATACATGGACTTGGATGCATATCCACCCGGATACTGACGATGAAATCTTCGTTCCCTTCTTCGAATCGACAGGCTGGCCCGGCGTACCTGCAGAAGAGCACGAGGAAGACGACTGGTATTATATCGACCTCCCCGTCGACCTGACCGAAGATGTCGAACTCGAAATCATTTTCAACAATGACGACAATCCTCAGACCGGAGATTTCGAGATTCCGGATGAAGACCATGTTTACACAACCTATGACGGCGAAGTCTTTACATCCATGGAAGCTGCAGAGGATTACGTAGCGGAGTAAGCTCAGGCTTCTCATCCGCGTGAACAAAAAGGGCAAATTCGCAGGGTGCGGATTTGCCCTTTCCACTGTTAATGCAGCGATTGACACAACACCGAGATTTCATATCAACGGTACGATACAAACAATTCTGGAGGGAACACGATTATGCTTGCAGTAAAGAGGGTCTTCACTGTCCTGCTGGTCACGACCGCCCTTGCGCTTGCTTCGCTTTCGGCACAGGCCGAGGACGGTGAGACCCTGATTGTGAATTATTATCGCTTCGACGATGATTTCTCCTTCTTCGATTCCGTGTGGCTCTGGCCCGAGGAACCCGATTCCATGGAAGGGGAGCGTTACGAATGGACGGATGAAGACACTGACTTCGGCGCACAGCTTGAGCTCGACCTCACAGACACCAACCTCGAGGATGCCACTGAAGCCGGTATCATCGTCCGTGGAGACGATTGGGAACAACGCGATGTCAACCAGGACCTCTTCATCGACATGACGCAGATGGAGGACGGCGAATTGGAGGTCTGGCTCGTCCAGGGAGATCCGACCGTCTACTACGAAGAAGCAGAAGCCGACACCTCCCATCGCTTCCTGCACGCCCGTTTCGAGGACAGGCGGACGATCAGCTACAACGCCACCGCCCCGACGGAGGAAGAAGACATCGAGGTGCTTGAAAACGGCGACGAAGTCGCAATCGAGGTTTTCGACATCGACCATCACGAGGGTGAGATCACCCTCGAGGAAGAGATCGACTTGCAGAACGAATACACCCTCCGCGGCGATCTGGGCGAGGAGGAACCCGCGGAGCGTCGAATTGAATTTGGCGGCATCTATGACACCGAGGCGTTCGAGGAAGCCTACGGCTACGATGGAGAGCTCGGCGCCGTCTATGATGAGGACGAGACCGAATTCAAGCTCTGGGCGCCCATCGCCGAGGGTGTGGAACTCAACCTCTATGCATACGGCCATACTTCCAATGAAGTGGATTATGACGGCAACGAAGGCGTCGACGACCCCTACGAGACGATCGAGATGGACGAAGGTGAGCAAGGCGTGTGGTCGACGACGGTCGAGGGTGATCAGCACGGCACCTACTACACGTTCACCGTCGACAACGGCGACGCCCACGGCGAACACGAAGTGACCGACCCCTACAGCGAATCAACCGGCGTCAACGGCCAGCGCTCGATGGTCGTCGACTTCGACCGTCTAAAGCCGGATGGCTGGGAAGCCGGTCGCGGCCCGGACAACATCGACAGCCATACGGATGCGATCATCTATGAGCTGCACGTGCGCGATCTGACCTCGCACGAGAGCTGGGACGGCACGGAAGAGTACCGCGGCAAGTTCCTCGGCCTCACCGAGGAGGGTACCGAGCACGAGGGTGTCTCGACCGGCTTCGACCACATCCAGGAGCTCGGCGTCACCCATGTGCACCTCCTGCCGGTGATGGATTTCGGCATGGTCGATGAGACCCGGCTGGATGATGAGGATTATCACGGCATCTATGACGGCATCTTCAACTGGGGCTACATGCCACGGCATTTCAATGCGCTCGAGGGAAGCTACTCGACAGATCCGTTCGATGGCTCGGTCCAGGTCGAAGAGTTCAAGCAGATGGTCCAGGATTTCCATGAAGCGGAGATTGGTGTGATCATGGACGTCGTCTACAACCACACAGGTCAGTCCGCTGAATCCAACTTCCATCGGATCCTGCCCGGCTACTATCACCGCCTCGAAGCCGACGGCAGCTTCTCCGACGGCAGCGGCACCGGCAACGAGACAGCTTCCGAACGCAAGATGATGCGCAACTTCATGGTCGATTCCCTGACCTTCTATGCCGAACAATACAACATCGACGGCTTCCGTTTCGACCTGATGGCGCTGCACGATATCGAGACGATGAACATCATCGCCGAGGAACTGCAGGAGATCGATGAGGACATCGTCATCTACGGTGAACCGTGGACCGGCGGCGAAAGCCTTCTGCCGGATGATCAGATGGCCGACAAGGATGCCCTCGATCAGATGGATGATATCGCCGTCTTCAACGACGACACCCGCGACGGCACGGTACAGGGCTCCGCTTTCGACAACTACGGGACCGGCTTCGTCCAGGGTGACAGCGACGCCCCTGCGGTCATGCTCGGCATCACGGGCGCGACCGAGGTTCCCGGACTGCCGTATGAAGCCTGGGCGGAATCTCCTTCGCAATCCGTCAACTACATCTCCGCCCACGACAACAACACCGTCCGCGACAAGCTTGTCTTGAGCACGGTTGTCGACCCGCTCGATGAAGAAGTAGACGGTGCCGGAGAGGAGATCACCCGCGAGGAGGTCCAGGATATGCTTGATGAAGGCGACACCTGGCATGAGATCGAGCGCATGCAGCGGCAGGCGAACAACATCGTGCTCGCCTCCCAGGGCATGACGTTCATGCACGCGGGCGTGGAGATGATGCGCACCAAGCCGTGCCTCGATCCGGACGTCCAGGAAGACTACTGCGACCCCGACGGGCTTTACGACGCCAACTCCTATCGCAGTCCGGACGAGACCAACCAGCTGGACTGGAACTGGAAGGCCGACTACAACGAGACCTATGAATACGTCCGCAACCTCGTCCACCTCAACCGCGAGAAGGACTTCTTCAGCTATTCCACGGCCGAGGAGCTCCAGGGCAACATCGCCCTCACATCCCAGGAGGACGGCCTGATCGCCTACGCGCTCTACGATGACGACGACCTCTGGCGCACCACCCTCGTCGTCCACAACAACGGCGCTGCCTCCCGCGATTTCGACATGCCGGGCGGACAGTGGAACGTGGTCGCCACCACTGAAGAGGCCGGCGAGCTCATCGGCGGCGAGGAAATGCTCGAGACGCTCTACAAGCAGGATGGCGGCGAGACGATCGAGCTCGATCCGAACGATTCGCTCATCATGTACAACGAAGAAGAGATCGACATCTTCGCCGACCCCGACCGTTACGCCGACCAGATTGAAGAAGACGGCCTGCCCACCTGGGGTATTGTCCTGATCACCATCGGCGGCATAACTGTCGTCGGCGGCGTCGGCATCGCCCTGTATGCGAGCGGCGCCTTGAAACGCGGCTGAGTCTTCACACAGCACGATAAAAAACGTCCCATTCCCTTGCTTGGGGGATGGGACGTTTGTTTTTGCGTTGAGGGATTATTCTTCCTCTTCGGGTGGTGGACGATGCGCGCGTGGGGCTGCTTTTTTCTTTCTGCGATTGCGGATGCGCATCACAAGCAGCGTGCCGCCGACGGCGAGGATGAACCCACCGGTGATGAGGACGATCGGCAGAAGGCAGGGAGCGCGGTCGTCGGGGTCTGAGAAATCGTCGTCGTAGAGCTCGCCGTCGAAGCCGCTCGTGCGGAAGATCCGATCATCGGCGCCGTAGAAGATACCTTCAGTGTCGTCGATCTCCTCGATGAAGTCGAGCGCGTCCTCGATGGGCATCAGATAGGCGGCCGTGACAAGGATGTCGCCGATGAGGGGGTCGTCGTGGATGAGCCAGGCACCGAGGAAATGGTCGAGCTCGGTGCGGCAGAGCAGTTCATCGCGGATGCGCTCGCCCCGTGAGCGTTCGAGCTCCTCCACGCCCGCGGGGAGGTAGGTGAAGGGGTCGATGAGGTGGTGGTAGGGGACGTCATCGACGGTGACGTAGCGTTCATAATTGCCGCTGCCGACGATGTTCTCGCCATCGGCGAGGTGGACTTCGGCGAAGGTCTCGCGCTGGCCGGTGATGATCGACCAGATGTCCCCCTCATAGGCAGGGTCGACGATGGGGATGTGCCAGAGACCGCTCTCGCGTTGTGGATGTTCGCCGTAGACCTCGATGTTCGAGGTGCCCGCGTTGAAGACGAAGCTGTCGACGCCGGGCTGCTGCTTGAGCAGATTGCCGCCTTCGCGTGCCGCATAGCCCTTCGCGATGCCGCCCAGATCGAGAGACATGCCCTCTTCGATGCGGATGGTGCCCGCCTCTTCATCGAGCGTGATGTCGGAGACGTCGGTGTGTGCGCCGGCGGCTTCGAGAGTTTCCTCTGAGGGCAGGTCCTCACGGGGGATCTCCACGCCGACGCCTCGCTCGAGCAGTTCGTTCCAGATGTCGATGACCGGGCCGAGGGCGATGTTGAAATAGCCGTTGGTCTTGTCGTGGTATTCCACGCCCAGGCGGACCATCTCGAAAAGGTCGTCATCGACCTCGTGGGCGACGCCGGGATTGTCATTGATGGTCTTGATGTTGGTCACATCGGTCTCGTCGTAGCGGGTGGCCAGATCGTGAAGCTCACTAAGACGCGATTCCAGGCTGTCTTCGATCGACTCGAGATCCGCATCGTCATGGTAGAGGGTGATTTCAATCGAGGTGTCGAAGTATTGCGTGAAAAGGAACTCCTCTTGTTCGACGGCGTCATCTTCTGCAAGAACCGTCGGAGAGAAGAACAGGACGGATGCGAGGAACAGTGCCAGCAGCTTTCTCATGGGCGGGGCCTCCTTGTCAAGGGAAAAAAGAAGCGGCCCGCAGGCCGCTTCCAATCTACTCTAATGCATCCGCGAGCGCATCGAGATAGGCATCAACGGTGATCGATACGCCGGCAATGGCGTCGATGTCGCCATTGTCGAGCTCATAATCGTAGGATTGGTTCTCGACGATATCCTCGGCGAGCATGTCGACTTGCTCGACCCACAGATAATCGCCGGAGCCGGACATTTCATAGCCATAGCCGCCATCCAGCGCGCGCTTGGTGCCGAATACATCGTCATCGATCTCGTAGCCGACATCGAACATGATATGTTCAATGCCGCCGGCCTCGTTCACGGCTGCGACTGCGTAGGTGTAGTCGTCATCGAGGACGGATCCGTACTGGATGCCGGCATCATAGTCGCCGTCCACGTCGGCGACGTCGGCCGGGTCTTCGTCCTCGCCGAGTTCGGCTTGCGCGAGAGCGTCTTCAATCGCTTCGAGGTAGCCATCCACGCTGATGGTCACGCCGGCGAGGGTGTCGCCTTCGATGTCGCCTTCCTCGTCAAGGTCGAGTTCAGGGATGCCGTTGTTCTCGACAACCTCATCCGCGAGCATGTCGACTTGTTCGACCCAGAGATAGTCGCTGTCGGGGGACATTTCGTAGCCTTCACCGCCGTTGTAGGCGCGTTTGGTCGCCGCGACGGTTTCGTCATCATCGACATCCTTCTCAGAAGCCGTATCGATGAGGACGTCGGCGATGTCACCGTCCGCATCAACATACACATAAGCGAGGGTCGTGTCGCCGTTTTCTGTGTAGCCGAGATATAGCCCCGGGTTGTAGGCGTACTCGTCGTCGCCGTTGCAGGCGGCCAGGACGCTCACGAATGCGAGGGCGATCAGGAATGTTGCGAGTTTCTTCATGGTTCGTACCTCCATTAGAGTTAGGGTGGATTATTCAGGACGGTTCTGTTTGTTCTGCAAACATTATATTGAATACGCGCGCGTGTGTCAATCTTTTAGCATGGCTGGTTTCGAGTGTCGTTATTGAAACCGCGGACCGATGTGCAGTATACTGTGTATGTGCAAGAGGATGCCGTGCCGGAAAGGCCGGCGATCGATTCGAAGCAGGCAGGTGTCGGGCGATGCGAAAGAACGATCTCATCTTCATCGTGGTGCTGCTTGTTCTCTCCGGTGTGCTGCTGCTGGGCGTCCGTGTCCTGCAGAGCGCCAGCGAGACAGAGGACGGGACGGCGAACGTGTTCTACCGCGGGGAGCTTGTGCTCCAGATTGAGCTGGCCGACGGTAGTTCGACGGTGCACAACGATGCATACGTGCACGAGGCCGATGACGAGGAGGGTCTCTTTGTCGTCGAAGGCGAGCTCGGACCGGTGACCATCGCCTATGCGGACCACACGGTCGAGGTCGCCGACGAGACCAGCCCCCGCAACATCTGTCAGCACCAGGGCCGGACGAACTCCCCCTATAAGCCGCTGACCTGTCTGCCCAACGACGTCGTGATTCGCATCGAGCGCGCTGTCGGTGATGACTATGACGGTATCGTACAATGAACGGAGGTGAACCATGATAGACGTGTTCGATCTCTTCGAGGTGCTGCTTTTCTTTATTCTGCTCGCCGTGACCTTCAAGGCGATGATGAGCCTCGATATCACCAGATATTTCCAGAAGGGTGCGGTCTGGCAGATTCAGATCATCTATATTTTTCTCAGCATCGCGCTGAGCTATCTCGTGCTCCAGGCAGTGATGAACTTGATCTACATCTCACAAAGACTGTTCACGTGACACACGTCGGGGAAAGGCGACATAGCTGCCTTCATCCCGGATGGACGCTGTTCCGGCGGTGGCTTCAAGGAGCCTGGCTTCAAAGCTCCCTTCCTCGTCGAGAAGATCGATTCGCAGCCGGGCTCCCCCTGCGTTGTAAGTGCGTTCGACGATGACGGCCCGATTCTGCAGCCAGGATTCCATCCGGGCGGCATCGCCGTGGGGGAGATGGATTGTGAGGCGCCGGCGTCGCTGGGCATCCACGAAGGCGGTGTTTTCTAACGCCGCTCCGATAGCCCGCCCATAAGCGCGCACCAATCCGCCGGCTCCAAGCTTGATGCCGCCGAAATAGCGGACGACGACGGCCAGCACATGACTCAGGCCGTTCTTTTGAAGCACCTCGATCATCGGGCGTCCTGCCGTTCCCGATGGTT
The DNA here is from genome assembly GCA_003551005.1 of Mollicutes bacterium. GTDB lineage: Bacteria > Bacillota_I > Bacilli_A > Izemoplasmatales > Izemoplasmataceae > T1SED10-81. The sequence goes on along the minus strand of PULR01000042.1, from coordinate 13,137 downwards.
CGCCGTCGTCGATGAACCGCTGGATCGGCTGTTCGCCTTCCAGTATGTAGGCATAGCAACAATGCGCCGCATCGGGATGCAAGCGGCGCATTTCCGTTATTTTTTCCTTGGCGTCGGTCTCGCTTTCAATGGGGAAAACCGTCCCGAGAAAGCGCGACCGGCGGATCTCAAGGGTGTGTTCGCCTGATTGGTCGATGCTTTGCATGGGGGATGCCTCCTTTACTCCCATCATAGCATAGCCGGCCGGATTCTGTAGCGGCTGGCAATCGGTTCGTATCTGTAGTATAATCAAAAGCCGGAGAAAGAGAAAGGTTGATGCGTGTGGACCGACACGAAAAAGGCGTCCGGATCCTGCAAACACTCGAGGACGCCGGCTATGAAGCGTATTTCGTCGGTGGCTATGTCCGCGATTATCTTCTCGGAATCAACACCAAGGATATCGACATCACGACCGCGGCCCGACCGGAAATCGTCGAGGAGCTCTTCGCGCGTGTCAAGCCAACAGGAAGAGCGTTCGGCACGATGACGGTGCTGATCGAGGATGTCCCCTTCGAGGTGACGACGTTCCGTCGGGATGGGACCTACGACAACCATCGTCATCCCGATGAGATCGCCTACAGCGATTCGCTCGCCGCGGACCTCGCCCGCCGGGATTTCACCATCAACCAACTCGTGATGGACGCACGGGGGAATATCCTTGACCATCACGGGGGTAGAGAGGACCTCTCGAAGGATCTAGTCCGGACCATCGGCGAGGCGGATGCGCGTTTTTCCGAGGATGCGCTGAGGATGCTGAGGGCGTTCCGTTTCATGGCGGTGCTCGGCTTCCAGCTTGAAACCGAAACGGAAGCGGCCATCCGGCGGCAGGGACACCTGATTCGGAAAGTGTCCATCGAACGTGTGCAGGAGGAGCTGTTCAAGCTCTTCCGCGCGCTTTACGCCAGGCATGCGCTCCAGGCCCTCGCCGCGACAGATTTTCATCGTCATCTTTCCATCGCGGAGGGCGTTGAGCGTCTGGCCGCAAGTGACGTACCCTTCGGGCTGCATGCCGGGTTCGCACTCCTCGATGAATGCGACGGTCTCGACCGGGAGCACTGGCGTTTCTCCAAGCGCTTCAGCCGCACGCTGCATCGCATCCGGGATGCCGCTTCGGCGTTGCGCAAAGAAGGTCCGACGCCCCGGATTGTCTTTGAGTACGGCCACTGGGTGTGCCGGCGTGCCAATACCCTCAACCGTCTGCTGGGTCATGCGGATGCGGCCGACGAAATCGAGGCCGTCGACCGTGAGTTGCCGCTGCGTTCATTGAAAGAACTCGCTTTCAAGGGCGAGGATGCCAGACGACTTCCGGTGGCAAAGCCTCACCACATCCGCATCGTGCTGGATGAACTGCTCGGAAAGGTCCTCGATGGAGAACTTCCGAATGAATACGAACAGCTTAAAAAAGAAGCCGAAAAGCTCGTGGAGACCTTGAAGGAGGATCGGCGAAATGCCTGAATTCGAGGCCTATCTGGAAGATTTCCATACGGTGACGGTGCTGGTCGAAGAGCAGCAGAAAGCTTCCCTGCAGCCACCGTTCCACCTCGAAGGCGAGCGTGAGATCCTGCCACTGGAAATCACTGAAGAAAAGATTGTGGGGGGAATGGCCAGAATCACGGCCGTTTTTGACGGCTTTGTGCTGCTCAACCACGTCTATTACGTCAAGGATTCCCAGGGAAGCTCGGCGGAACTGTATTCCGGCGAGATTGTCCGGACGGAGCTTTTCGACAATCTTTACTACTACGACGGCGAACTCGGCCATTTCTATACCCCTGAGAGCACCCGGTTCAAAATCTGGACGCCAGTCGCCAAATCGGTCACTTTGATACTCACCCAGGAGGGCCGTTCCCAGCGCGTTCCGCTTGATTACATCAATCAAGGCCTCTGGCAGGTCGACATCCAAGGCGACCTTGACGGCGCCGAGTATTACTATGAAGCCTATGTCAACGGCCGGACCAGGTCTTTCCTCGATCCCTACGGGGTGGCTTCCGGTGCGAACGGACGGTGCAACTATGTCATCGACCCCAGCAAGCTCCGGAAAGTCACGCCCTACAAGGGTCCGCATGGCTGCGACGCCGTGCTCTATGAAGCGAGCATCCGGGATCTGACCTCCGATTCAACGATTCATGCGAGCCGCCCCGGCAGCTACTATTCGGCGGCCGAGTCCGGCCTTGTGACCCCGGCGGGGAATCCAGCGGGGTTCGATTACGTGAAGAGCCTGCCCATCACCCACATCCAGTTCATGCCCTTCTACGATTTCGAGGGGGTGGATGAGACGAGGCCCTTTGAAGCCTACAACTGGGGATACAACCCTTCGCAGTATAATGTCCCCGAGGGCAGTTATGCCTCGGACCCTGATGATCCCTACGCCCGCATCCTTGAACTCCAGGATATGATCGATACGTATCACAAGGCCGGCGTCGGGGTGGTGATGGATGTCGTCTACAATCATGTCTACGATGTCGAGACCTTCCCCTTCGACCAACTGGTCCCCGGCTACGCCTTCCGTGTCAATGCCGACGGCTACTTGACGGATTCGAGCGGCTGCGGCAACGACCTGGCCACCGAACGCAGGATGGTGCGCAAGTTCATTGTCGATTCCGTGCTGTACTGGGCGCGACGCTACCGCGTCGCCGGCTTCCGCTTCGACTTGATGGGGCTCATCGATATCAATACCATGCACTTCGTCCGTCAGCGTCTCGAACGTTTCGACCGCCGCATCATGGTCCATGGTGAAGGCTGGAAGATGCCCGCGCCCCTGGGGGAATCGATGCTCACGCATCTGCAGAACCGTCACGTACTCTTCAACATCGGCTTCTTCAACGACATGACCCGGGAGGTCGTGAAAGGCTCGACGTTCACCGTTGAAGACAGAGGATACGCGATGGGCAGAGCGGGACATCACGGCACGCTCACATCCATCCTCCGCGGCAGCACCGTCACCAGCGGAGGGATCAAATATCCGGGACAGAGCTTGAATTATGTCGAATGTCACGACGACCACACCTTCGCCGACAAGGCCGCCCTCGCCATGGCGGATCGGGACGAAAGCGAGCGCCGACGCGCCCAACGTCTCGCGACCGCCTTCATCGTGCTTTCGCAGGGCGTACCCTTCATCCATAGCGGTCAGGAGTTCTACCGGAGCAAACAAGGCGTCCGCAATTCCTATAAAAGCCCCGATGCCATCAACAAACTCGACTATTCGCGCCTCGATGCCTACGCCGAGGATGTCGAGAACTTCCGCCGGCTGCTGAGGCTGCGGCGTGAACAGCCCGCCCTGCGTCTGCGCACGCCCTATGACATCGCCACCCGCACCGCCATCGAAATTCGCAAGCACGGCACGATTCTCTACACCATCGACAACGACGACGGTTCGAAGCTGCACGTCATCTTCAAGAACACGGCAAAGCCCGAGTCGCTGCACTTCGACTCGCCTTTCAAGCTGCTTTTTGACAGTGAGGGGACGGCCGAAATCGACACCGGGACCGTCACGCTCTCGACCCCGATCGCCCTTGTCTTGGCGACAACCCCCAGATAAAAAGGATGAGACTCATGGAACCCTTCTACGCGAAAATCCTCAGCTACAACCTCACGACCTATCCGACCAACACGCTTTCAGTCCTCACCCGCGAGGGGGAGCGACGGACGCTGCGCATTGACGAGGACGAACCCGTCGAGGAGGCGGAGGTCTATAGGTTCGAGACCACGCCGATCGAGTTCAAGGGACGTACGCAATACCGCGTCGATGAGTATCGGCACATCACGGACTGCGAGCTCTCGATCGAGGAGCGTTTCGACATCATGCGCGATTTCTATCCCTTCGCCCCTGTAGAGCTCGGCGACATCAAGGAGACGATCGAAGCCTATCTTGAGCGGCTCGAGGAAGAGACGATCCGGACGGTCACCCAGACGCTGTATGCCCGTCACAAGGAGGATTTCTACCTCTACCCCGCGGCGACGAAGTTCCATCACGCCTACATCGGCGGTGTAGCCTATCACACGGCGACGATGCTCAAGCTTGCCGAAGGGTTGCTTGACGCCTATCCCTTCCTCGATGCTGAACGATTGATCGCCGGGATCGTGCTGCATGATCTTTTCAAGACGGTCGAGCTTTCGAACTATTATGCGCCGGAATACACGAGCGAGGGCCGTCTGCTGGGACACATCAGCATCGGTGCGGAGGCGATCGCCGCCGTGGCCCGCGAGCAGGGTCTGTTTGAAACGGAGGAAAGGATGCTGCTGCAGCACATGCTGCTGTCTCATCATTACCATGGGAACTTCGGCTCCCCCAAGCGGCCGGCGGTTCCCGAGGCGCTGGCTTTGCATTTCATCGACAACATCGATTCGAAGTTCACCGTGCTCGGCGAGGCGCTGGAAGAAATCGAGCCCGGGACCTTCACTTCGAATCTGGGCGTGCTCGACCGCGAGCGTTATTACAAGCCGAAGCGTCCGCCCCGCAGAAAAAAATAGACAAAAACCTTGCTTTGTGGTAAAATGCGTAACCGACGTGCGAAAAAAGCCCGCCACACCGAATAGAGGAGTGAATGAACATGAAACTCGAGAAACGCACCGACAATCTCAGAACAATCCGCAAACAACAACGCATCCCCGGCGTCATCTACGGCAGGGAGATCGAATCCACACCGGTCGAGACGGCCTTCAAGGATTTTGTGAGGACCTATCAATCCTACGGCATGAGCATGACGTTCAACGCCACGCTCGGCGATGAGGAGCATCAGGTCTACCTCAAGGAAGTGCAGACCGACCCGATCCGGCAGAATGAGATCCTGCATTTCGATCTACAGAAGGTCAGCGCGACCGACACCATCTCCGCCGAGATCCCCATCGAGATCGAGAACAAGGAGCACGCCGAACGCCGCGGCCTCGTTGTCGAGGTCATCTCCGGAACGGTCGAGATGGAATTCCCCGCCGGCAGCGGCATCAGCAACTTCACAATCGACGTCAGCCAGATTGAGGACAACGACACCTTTACCGTCGCCGATCTGGACAAGCCCGAAGGATTCAAACCGCTTGTCCCCGAGGACAAGGTGCTCGTCAGCCTGACCTGGGCGCAAGAAGAAGAGATCGAGGAAGTCGAGCCTGAAGCCGAAGAAGACATCGAAGTCGAAGCCATCAAGCAAAAAGACGAGGACGAAGAAGCCGAAGAGGCCGACGAGTCCGAAGAGGCTTCGGAGGACACCGACGACGAAGAGTGACCGTGTCTTTGCAACTCACCGGCACATCTGCAAAAGAAAGGCATCCCCGCGGGGATGCCTTTTTGATTGTCACTAGATTGGAGGAAACGCTTATTCGTCTTCAAGCGGCGGGAAATGCGATCGTTCGAAGAGGTCCTTGATTGCTTCGAACATACGCACATGGTGCGCTTCTTCTTCATAAATCTCGTAGTCGCCCTCGAGGATGTCCTCGATCAGGTAGAGCGTCATCGTGAGGCCGCTGAAGAATGTGTCGTGGAGATCGCCATAGAGAACGTCAAGGCTTGCTTCAAGGTCTTCGGGAAGCTCCGTGTCGCTGTAGCCCTCACGGTTCATCTCCACGGTGCGCCGCGAATAGTATTCGAGCTGTCGGGCGGTGGGCAGGTCGTTTTCGTTCTCCAGCTCCTCGTCGTAGGCCTCGTCGCCATCGAACGCGGCGCTGGGACGTTCAAAGTCCTCCGTGCGTTCGCCGAAGAAAAGATGTGCACCGTGCAGGCTGTGCGTCGGGTCGCTGGATAGGCGTGCATCCTCATCGGCTTCGCCGAGGGATTCATACAGCGAACGCAGCGTGTCCCGGACGGCTTCCGGCTCGTCGCGGATGGCGCGGTGGTCGAGCTCGCCGCGGTCGGTGTATTCGACGCGGATGCCGGCGTTCTTGAAGCGTGCCCAGCGGCTGTAGTCATCATCGTCCTCGTCTTCACCCCGAAGCGCGGAGTGGTATTCCTCGACGAGGTCCTCGAGGTCCTCCTCATCTTCGGCGGCTGCTTCAAAGGTGTCCGACAAGTCCGCGAGGAGGGTGTCGAGGTCATCTTGTTCATCGGCGTCCAAATCCTCGTAGTAGGCTTCAAAATCGTCCTTCAGGAAGTTTTCGTCGAAGTCGAAGTAGAAGAGCAGCTCTTCGGTCTCGAGACTGATGTAATTCTCGAAGCGGTCCTCGACATAGGGGAGGATGTCGGCTTCGAAATCGATGCGTTCAAGAAGATGGTCGGGCCGGATGTGTTCCGCGACCTGCTCGTTGATGTAGGCGCGTTCGCTGCTGACCTGGAACTGCAGCTGCAGGAAGACCTCGAAGTCGATGCCGAACTGGGCGACTTGCTCGCGGTACTCGCGGAGTTCGTCATGCCAGCTTTGCACGAGGTCGCGGTTCTTCGCCCGGTCCTCTTCGCTTACGGCGTCGCGAATACGCTCTAAGAGGCTACGCTGTCCATAGATGGCTTCCTCGTCGACCCCGAAGTGCTCGGTGAAGTGCTCGCTCTGCAGCAGCAGGTCGTTGCGGATGATGTCTGAAGCGTAGAGCGACCCCACACGGCGGGCCATGTAATCAAAGAAGTCGTCGATGTGGATATCGGTTTCCTCGAGCGTGGCGATGTAGCCGTCGAAGTCTTCGTTGTAGAGCTCCTGCTGGGTCTGGAACTGTTCTTGGTACATGAAGGCCATTGCCTCGTCGTAGATTTCCAGCCCTTGTTCCTCGTGGAGCCTGCGGAAGGCGTCGACGACCTGTTCGTCGCCGACAAGCGTCTCGATGTAATCATCGGCGAGCGCATCGAGGGTCTCTTCGTCAAGCTCCTCGAAGTCGTCGGTCTCTTCTTTGTCGAGGACGTAGAAGAGATATTCGAAGTCGTTGAAGCTTTCGCTCTCCTCGGTGAAAGCTTCTGCCTCGCCCAGATCCTTATAGAGCAGGTCGCTCATCTCGGCGAACGCGGGTTCCTCGCGTTCGGTGGCCTTGCTCTGCAGGTCGCGCTGGTTGTAGTGGAAATGATCGTTCTCAAGCGCGAGGAGATCGTCGAGGTCGGCATCGGGGTCAAGATTGTCGCGGTAAGCGTATAGGTAATTGTAGACTTCGACGAAGGCTTCCAGTGTCTCCTCTTCGTCGAGAGCTTCGGTGTTGTCCTCGTCGAAATCGTCGACGTCCTCGATGTCGTCTTCGCCGACGTAACGGCCGAAGCCGTCCTCGAAACCGGGGACGAGTTCGAAATGATCCATCACCGCCTGGTATTCACTCTCGTCGTTGAATCGTAGCGTCAGTGCCTCGAGGTCGCCCTGATGATAGTCCTCGTAAAAGGACTCGAGGTCCTCTTCACCGATGTAGAAGGGTTCGTCCTCATCCTCGCGCTGGTATTGATCGCGAGCATAGTCCTGCTTGGCGATCCGGAGCCGGATGAAGGCTTCTTCGCTGGCTTCTTCGTCCGGGTCGTAGCCGCTCATGAGGACGAGGTCCTCATAATTCTGCTCGAGCTCCTCTTTCTCGCGTTCGGTGAGCTGGTCGATTTCTTCCTGGTCGGTGGTCTCGTAGGTCAGTTCGAGAATCTTCTCCTCGATCGCGTCCTCGTCGACGGCGTCGATGTAATCCTCGATGAGTGCTTCATCGATCATGTTGATGAGCTGCATCGTGCCGTCGGCGGATTTCATCCGCTGGTAGAGGTCTCCGCGAGTGACGGTGAAGCCGTTGTAGGTCATGAACGGCTCATCGGGGTCTGAGACCGTAGGCGGTTCATCGTCGCCGATCAGGACGTTGCAGGCTACGGAGAGGACTAAGATCAGAGTCAGAATCGCGACGACGATGCCGCCGCGTTTCAATGTGGTGGTGTCCATGCTTGATCACTCCTTATTAAATCGCAATTAACATATTATCATTAATACATGGTGAAGACAACTTATAAAGGAGCGAATTTCGTCTTCGCCCTGGGTGCTGCGCAATTGCATTTCGTTTCTTTTCTTGTATAATAGCGATAGACTGGAGTGAGAGCATGGAGACAATCATTCTCGCAAGCGGGTCGAAAGGCAACGCGACCTTGATCCGCAGCGGCACGACGACGGTGCTGCTCGATGCCGGCATCAGCTACAAGGCGATGCGTGAACGCCTTGGCGGCGAAGCGGACCTCGCCGGCATCGAAGGCGTGCTGCTGACGCATCCGCATAACGACCATGTCCGTGGCCTCAAGGGCGTGATGAACCGTATCCGCGCGCCGCTTTACACAACGGCGAAGACTTTTCACAGCATCCAGCACAAACACAGTCTCTCACCGCCCTTCTTCGAGGTCGACCCGAACCGCCCGTTTACGCTAGGCGACCTTTACATCACGCCGATTTCCCTCTCGCACGATACCGAGGACACGCTCGGTTTTCGTATCGATTCCGAGGGGCGGACGCTTGCCTACATCACCGATACCGGGTTTCTTCCCGAGAAGGATTTCGACAATCTACGGAATCTGGACATGTACATTTTTGAATCGAACTACGATGTGGCGACGCTTTTCTCCTCACAACGCCCTTACTACCTCAAGCGTCGAATCGATTCCGTCAAGGGGCATCTCTCGAATGCGGACGCTGCCTATTATCTCAGCCGGCTGGTCGGTCCGAAGACTCGACGCATCGTGCTCGCCCATCCTTCGGAAGAATGCAACACCGAAGCACAGGCTTTGAAGACGCTCAATTCTGTCTTCCAAAGCTACGAACGCTCCTTGGAAGCCTGCGATGTCGTCGTCGCGAAACAGCACGAAGCGGTGGGCTGGTATGAAATCTGAACAGATGGGAATGATGGATATGGACCATGAACGCTTGATTAAAACAACCTGCGCCGAAGTCTTCGGTGTAGACGAAACGCATGTGCGCCTTCTGCACCGCCTGATGGGAGGCATGTCCAACTACACCTACGTCGTCGAAGTCGGCGCTGCCCGCTACACGTTCCGCATTCCCGGCAAGAAAGCTGAACGGTTCGTCGACCGCACCATCGAAAGGCATCATCTTCAGCTGGCGGAAAAGCTGAATCTGCCCAACCGGACCGTGCATGTCGATGTGGCCAGCGGCATCAAGATCGCCGAGTACATCGACGGCGTCCCGCTCAGCGAGCACAATCCCCTCGAGTATCTCGAGGAAGCGGCCGACATTCTCAAGACGATTCACGAAAGCGGCCTGGAAAGCGACTACGATTATGCGCCCCTCGAGAGACTTTCCGTCTATGAAAATCATCTCCGGGAGTTCGACCACGACCACGGTGACACCTATTGGGCCTTGAAGGAGAAGTGGCTGGCTTACCGGCCCTTCCTTGATGAATTTTCGAAGACGTTCGTGCACGGAGATGCGCAGATCAGCAACTTCGTCATCGCCGAAGACGGACTCTATCTCATGGACTGGGAGTTCTCGGGCAATCACGACCCCTTTCATGACATCGCCTGTTTCGGCAACAACAATTTCGACCACGCCGTGGCGCTGCTGCCGGTGTATCTCGGGCGCGCTCCGGAGGCTGAGGAATATCGCAGGCTGTATCTGTGGCGGGTCTTCCAGACGTTGCAATGGCACAACGTCGCCCGCTATAAGGCTTACATCGGACTATCGGAAGAACTCGGTATCGATTTCGACCGCGTGGCCGAGAGCTACCTCGAGAAGGCCCGGGCGTTGCTCGCCAAAGCCGAAGAATTCTAAAGAAGCCTTGTGAAGGTTCATGGAAGTGTTTTCTTGAACCTTCCTCGCTTTCGGCCGTTGTCTATGGCCGCCGAGTGTTGTATAATAGACCTGTATGACAACAGCCGAACAATATCTATAAACGGAGGTGGTTGCTTTGGCAACCAAGAAACAGTATCAGGCGATGGATGGAAACACGGCGGCCGCACACGCGTCGTATGCGTTCACTGAAGTCGCCGGCATCTATCCCATCACGCCGTCTTCCCCCATGGCGGAATTGACCGACCTGTGGGCTTCCCAGGGACACAAGAATCTTTTCGGCATGCCGGTCAAGGTAGTCGAGATGCAAAGCGAGGCCGGTGCGGCCGGCACGGTTCACGGCTCCCTGCAGGGCGGCGCGCTGACGACAACCTACACCGCTTCTCAGGGGCTCCTGCTCAAAGTCCCGAACATGTACAAGATGGCCGGCGAGCTGCTTCCCGGCGTCATCCATGTCGCGGCCCGGAGCATCGCCGTGCAGGCGCTGTCGATCTTCGGGGACCATCAGGACGTCATGGCGACCCGCCAGACCGGATTCGCCATCCTCGCTTCCGGATCGGTCCAGGAGACGATGGACCTTGCCGGCGTGGCCCATCTGGCGGCCATCAAGTCGAGCGTTCCGTTCGTCCATTTCTTCGATGGCTTCCGGACCTCGAACGAAGTCAACAAGATCGAAGTCATGCCTTATGAGGTCTACGACCGTCTGCTGGATTACGACGCGGTCCGTTCCTTCAAGGCGCGGGCCCTCAACTCGGGCAATCCGGTGACCCGCGGCAGCGCACAGAACGACGATGTGTACATGCAGGCGCGGGAGGTCCAGGAGAAATTCTACCATGACCTTCCCGATATCGTCGCCGATTACATGGAGGAAATCAGCCGCGAGACCGGCCGGCATTATCAGCCGTTCAGTTACTACGGTCCTGAAGATGCGACCGACGTCATCGTCGCGATGGGCTCCGTCACGGAGGCGATCCGCGAGACCGTGGATTATCTAACCGAGGAGGAAGGTCGGAAAGTCGGCCTGCTCGCCGTGCATCTGTACCGTCCCTTCAGCGAGAAGCATTTCTTCGCTTCGATGCCGGATTCCGTCGAGCGTATCGCCGTCCTTGATCGCACGAAGGAGAACGGCTCCATCGGCGAACCGCTCTATCTCGATGTACGCAGTCTCTATTACGGCCGGCAGGACGCACCGACGATTCTCGGCGGACGTTATGGCCTTTCGAGCAAGGACACCACTCCCGCGCAGATCAAGGCCGTCTACGACAACCTCGCCGGTGAGCAGAAGAACCGGTTCACCATCGGCATCGTTGATGATGTGAACCACACGTCCCTCGAGGTTCCCGAGGAAATCGATACCGCCGATCCGAGCACGACCGAGCTGCTCTTCTACGGTTTCGGCAGCGACGGTACGGTCGGCGCCTCGAAGAACACCATCAAGATTCTCGGCGAGAACACCGACCTTTACGCACAGGCTTATGCCGGCTACGACTCGAAGAAGTCCGGCGGCGTGACCCGTATGCATTTGCGCTTCAGTGAGAAGCCCATCCGCAGCACCTATTATGTGTCGCATCCGCACTTCGTCTCCTGCTCGAAGGATTCCTATCTTTTCAACTTCGATCTGCTCAAGGGTCTGCGTCAAGGCGGTACGTTCCTGCTCAACACCGTCCGCAGCAAAGAGGAGATCGAGGACTTCCTCCCCAACCGGGTCAAGCGTCAGCTGGCCGAGAAGGACGCCAAGCTCTACATCATCAACGCCGTTGAACTCGCCGAGGAGATCGGTCTCGGCGAGCGGATCAACACCATCATGCAATCGGCGTTCTTCGCCTTGAACGAGCAGATTCTTCCCTACGAAGAATCGCAGCGTCTCATGAAGGAATATGCGGAGAAAGAATACGGCCGCAAGGGGAAAGATATTGTCGAGAAGAACTTCCGCGCCATCGAGAAAGGCGGCGAAGGACTCGTCGAGATCCCCGTCAAGTCCGAGTGGGCCTCGCTTGAAGACGAGGAAGCCGAGTCAGAAGCACAGAAGCCCGCTTACGTCCGCGACATCGCGGAGCCGGTCAACAGTCTCGAGGGCTACGACCTTCCGGTCTCGGCCTTCGAAGAATACTACGATGGCACTATGGAGCAAGGCTCCTCGGCGTATGAGAAGCGCGGCATCGCCAACTACGTACCGAAATGGATCGCCGAGAACTGCATTCAATGCAACCAATGCGCCTTCGCCTGTCCGCACTCGGTCATCCGCCCCTATTTGATGACCGATGAAGAAAAAGCGGCCGCATCCCAGGAGCTCGAGACGCTCGACGCCCGAGGAAAAGGCATCAAAGGCCTCCATTACCGCATCCAGGTCTCCACGCTTGATTGCACCGGCTGCGGTGTGTGCATCGAGGTCTGTCCCGCGAAGGAGAAGGCCCTCGAGTTCAGCCCCATCGGCGACGAGCTGGAGAAAGGCGAAGCGCAAGCGGCGCAATACCTCATGGACGAGGTCACACCCAAGGATGACCTCGTGAAGAAGACCAACGCGAAGAACACCCAGTTCGCGCAGCCGCTGTTTGAATTCAGCGGCGCCTGCGCGGGCTGCGGCGAGACCCCCTACGTGAAGGTCGCCACCCAGCTCTTCGGAGAACGGATGACCATCGCCAACGCGACGGGTTGCTCCTCGATCTATGGCGGCAGCTTCCCTGCGACACCCTATACCACGAATGCCGACGGACGCGGACCCGCCTGGGCGAACAGCCTCTTCGAGGACAACGCCGAGTTCGGCTACGGCATGCATCTCGCCGAAGAGACCCAGCGCGACCGCATCCAGACGCTTGTCAGCGAGAATCGGGATCAACTCCCCACCGAGCTGGCGGAACGTTTCGACGAATGGATCGAGAACCGCCGCGACGGGGAGAAGACACTCGAGCTCTCCAAGGAGATGCGCCCGATGATTGATGAACTCGAAGGAGAACTCGGAGAGAAACTCCGTGAGCTCGCTCCCTATCTCGTCAAGCAATCCAACTGGATCTTCGGCGGCGACGGCTGGGCTTACGACATCGGCTATGGCGGCCTCGACCATGTCATCGCCACCGGAGATGATGTCAACATCCTCGTGCTCGACACCCAGGTCTATTCGAACACCGGCGGCCAATCCTCCAAGGCGGCGCCCACTGGCTCCATCGCGGCCTTCACGGCGGCCGGAAAGGAAGAAAGCCGCAAGGATCTCGCGATGCTGGCCATGAGCTACGGGCATGTCTATGTCGCCCAGATCTCCCATGGTGCCTCCCAGCAGCAAGTCGTCCGCGCGATGCGCGAGGCGGAAGCGCACCCCGGCCCCTCCGTGATCGTCGCCTACAGCCCCTGCATCGCCCACAAGATCAAAGGCGGCCTGACCAAGTCCGCCGAGCAGGCCGAACTGGCGACGAAATCCGGTTACTGGCCCACCTTCCGCTACGACCCCAAACGG
>PULR01000020.1 GCA_003551005.1 Mollicutes bacterium | reverse complement strand
TTGCAAGGGCAGGTTGATGGGGGCAAGGGGCCCCGCCGGTTTGAGCTGGTGACGATTAGGGAAACTGCCCGCCGCCAGCCGGTGTAGTCTGTAGGACCGGCGGGCTGTTTCCCGTACCTATTCGCGATGCGGTGCCTGAGCCCGCCGTTTAGCGAGAATTGCACGCCTGCAAGGCGGGCGGTGGTGAAGTGGGGGGAGCATATCTGCAGCAGTACCAGGGGGTGTGGTTGCCTGTTGCAAAACGGGTGGCTGCACCTCGTTTGTCGTTAAAAACAAAACCAGCCCGGATAACAGTAGAAACAGAGGCTGATGGCTGATTTAATTGAAGATATCATGCAGTGCAGGTTTATTTGTTGCTATTATTGCTAAAAATTGGAGCTATATTGACAGCGGGGATTAAAATTAAAACTGGATTAACAGGAGCTGTATTTTGATTGATGGCATTCATCAAAGAAGAAGTTTTATAGGTTGGATCTGTTCTGCTGATGATGGTTGATTTAGGTTTGTTTTTTTGGAATAATTTCTGTGATGAGCTTTGGGAACTGCAGCGATAAGAAAAACATTAGCAAATTTATCGAGGTAGTTTATTTATACTCAACTGCTAGGAGAAATTGCCACTAAGAAGGAAGTGTTTATTTAAGGCAACTAAAAGTCGATATTTGAGTAATATATTTTTGGGGAATTTAAAACTTCTGTAACTTAGGGGATTATAGCATGAAAAAAATATTTTTTCATGCAGGTAAAATTATCTAAATGGAGAAATATAAGACTAGGAAAACATTTGTTTGCCCACGCCCGGAGCTGCTGCTGACGGCTGAGAAGGGTTGAAGCAAAAAATAACAGGAGGTAAATAGAATGAAAAAGGGAAATAACGAATTGAAAAAATTTATTTTCCTGCTGGTGCTGGCAATGGTGATCTTGACAGTTCCGGGTTGTGAGATGGATCTGGGAGAGAGGCTTAACGGAGCCAGGGAGACTTTTCAGCTCACTGTCAGCATAAGCGGTGAGGGGAATGTTATCGAGCCTGGTCTGGGAAGTTTTAGTTATGATGAGGGCGCAACTGCGGACCTTAAGGTGGAGGCGGCCCCGGGATGGGTGTTTGAGAAATGGTTGGGGGCAGTCAGGGATCCTGGGGAACCGGAGACCACTATTTTGATGGACAGGGATAGAGAGGTTTCTGCTGTTTTCAAGCAGGATGATGATGACGATAATGGAGATAACGGAAATGGAGAAGAGGATCCAGTCTTCAGTGGTGAGATTAGGGCTCACTTTATCGATGTAGGGCAGGGCGATTCCATTTTGATCAAGGCTGTGGATGATAATGGCAGGCGTAAAATGCTGATCGATGCAGGGCAGAGCTGGCATGGCAGGGACAGTGTGGTGCCCTACCTAAAGAACCTCGGTATTGAGACTATTCATCTTGCAGTTGCCACCCACCCCCACGCTGATCATATTGGAGGCTTTCAGCACGTATTTGACAATTTTGATGTGAAAAAAATTGTGGATTCGGGCTACGAGCATGATACCCAGACCTATAGGAATTATCTGGCTGCAATTGAGGATATCGGAATTGAGCTGGTCCTGGGCAGAGCAGGGATGAAGAAGGAGCTGGCACCGGGTCTTTACTTTGAAATACTGAACCCGGTGGAGCCGTTAAGCGGCGGTATCCACTACAACAACATCGTTGGTCAGATCCGCTATCAAAAGGTGGGCTTTATGCTTACCGGGGATATTGAGGGCCAGGGGGAGAAAGCCATTCTGGACCGTAACTCCGATCTGGAGAATCAGATCCTCAAGGTGGCCCACCACGGATCATCAACTTCCAGCATCGAGGAATTTCTTAAGGCTGTCAACCCCGAAGTTGCTATAATACAGGCCGGGCTTAACAATCAGTACGGACATCCCCATGATGAGGTTGTCGAGAGGCTTTTGAATCGGGGGATCGAGATCTATCGGACGGACCTTCAGGGTGATATTGTGGTTGTCAGTGACGGTTTGAACTGGCTGGTTAACACTGCTCCCTATGTGCCCGATGAGGATAACGATAATGGCGATAATGATGTGGGCGGCAAGATTAATATAAATACAGCCGGCTTTGAGGAGCTTCAGCTGATTACCGGGGTTGGTCCCGTAATTGCCCAGAATATAATTGACTACCGGGAGACACACGGACCTTTCCAGAGAATAGAGGATATCATGAATGTTTCCGGAATAGGAGAGGCCAGGTTTGAAGCCATGAAGGATGAGATTACGGTATAGCAGGATTAAATAGGGGGATGGATTGATTTAGGTTGTGCCTTGGTAAGCAAGGGGCTGTTATTACCGAAAATTTAGCTGTTTAAGGGTTGTAATTAAGGGAGTTATTATAGACGTGATTGTCATCATTGTGGAGGTTTTTTGTTGAATAGTTAAAGTTATAGATACCTTTATATGGTAATGAACTAAAATTTTGCAGGAGTTTTCTTGATTGCTTTGAATATATAATATACAGATAAGTATTAAAATTCTAAAATGAGGGGTGATGTTGATGAAGAAAGCATTGGTTTTTGTATTGGCAGTTGCTCTTGTTTTTGGATTTAGTACACTTGCGATGGCAGAGGAGCCTCCTACTCAGCAGGGTTATGACGCTAGTAATGAAGCATTCGATAATGGCTTAAGAGACAACCAGACGGCCCTAGATGCGAAAGCTGTTCACATAGGCAATACAATATTAGAACAAGGGTTTGTTGAAGATAATAAACAGGAAACACCTGCTGATTAATCTTATAAGAACTTTAATTAAGGCTGGAGGTAAAACTCCAGTCTTTTTTTGTTTTAAAGAAACCCGCTAGAATATTTTGTTATTATTTTTATAGAGATAACGGCATAAACCTTGAAATGGTGGGAGTTTTAACACCTCTGAAATCGTCCCAGCAGGGCTATTATGAGACCGGGCAGAATTTAAAGCTTTTTGTATTATGAGAGAACAGGATGCTGAAATAGGGACTTCTGAGGCTGCTGGAGGGGCGATGGAGGAAGGCAGGGAGGTTATAAATTTAGCTTGACCAGGAGACAGATAGATGGTGCCGGAATATGGTGAAAAATAGAGAAGACAAGAAGTGGGAAGGACCTGGCTGGAATAACTGGCAGCCTGGAGACCTTCCCAATTTTCTTGCCACAGGATTTCTGCATCTAATTTTGCTCTTACCTACTGGCCAGGAGAAGGTGGAGTTTTCGGTTGCTTTCGTTCTATTTTATCCATTAGCTGGTCATTCTCTTTTGATTATTTCTTATTCAGCTCATTAAACAATGTTAAAATTAAATAGATCTGTCAACTCAAGGTCAGATTTATTGATCTAAATTAGGGGTTCCTTGTGAACATTCCTAAAAAAGCTATGAACTATTGGTCTCGCTGTTACCTATTGGAAAAAACAAATACAACCGTTTTTTGGGGGGTAATTTATTGCCACCCAAAAAACGGTTAAAAAAAGAGTGATTGCCTGAAGGCTTGCTGTTACCTCCTGATCCGCTGTGAACTTATGGTCAAAGTGCTAATCTTAACTTTACTTACTTAAGGTAACCGAGGTTAAGCGATGTTGGTGGTAGATTTCTGGCTGGCTCCCTTTACGGTTGATCATTGATTGCAATCCTGTTTAAGGTTATAACTTCCGGAAGATGGGAGCCTCTTTTGTTGGGAGAGCGGATGAGTTTTAGACGTAAAATTTTGTGTTGAGACATTAACAATTACGTGGTCTTGTGAGAAGTAAAAAAACAGAGGCAACCAAGTTGTGACTGCTAAATTTCTAAACTAATTATTTATCAAGTACCGAAAAATGGCTGTCAACTTTTTTAGTAAAAATTGGGAGGGAAGGAGGGCTTGAAAGAGAAGAAGAATCAAACTTTTAGAGATGGAGGCTAATGTATTTAAAATAAGTGATTTGTGATAAAATATTTTGCAGATTTACACTTTGCTTAGAAACTGGGGGGGTAATTGGGTTGAGAGAAGGATTGAAGAGAGTGCTTTATAAAATAACTATTTAAATTCAGAACATAATAAAAGATTTATAAGCCCCCCCAAAAAGGGGCTTTTTTATTATGAAAAAAATTCTAAATAATTGCTTTTCATGCAATACTTGCCTCTTCTCAAATCAATTCTTACCTGCTAGAATTAAGCCACCAGAACAAAATAGGCAAAAAAAGTGATTATGTAGAGAAGAGAAGGGAGGAACTATCGATGGAAGAAATTTTGGTGATGATCAGCTCCTACGGTTTTCCCATGGTGCTGGCTGTTTATCTGCTGGTCAGGATTGAGCCCTTGATCCGGGGGCTTAAGGAGTCGGTGGACTCCCTTTCTCTCTTAGTAGCCATGCAGAGTGAAATTAAGGCTAGGGATCTGGAGAAGTACCAGATAAAGCTCCTTAAGGAAAGATGATTTAATGGACAGGCACAAGAAGGTCCGGATCTCCAGGAAATACTGGACCAGAAGAGCACCCCGTTTTGGCTTCGGATTGCAACCCTTCGGAAAATCCAACTTCGGTTCATCCCGGGGCTTTGGCACCCGCTTTGGCTTCGGTCACTACGGCTTCGGTCAGGTCCGCTGCGGCTCCCCCGGCCCAACGAGGGGACCACTCAAAAGCAGGGGCCTGATTGACAGCTACCAGCTTCCCCGTTCCCGCCTTCAGGGATATGTCATTTCCGCCAGTGGAATAATCTTCGGTGAAGAGATCTACTGGCAAAAGATCGATAACCGCACCGGCTGCATTCCCCGCCCCACCAAGGTCGCCAGCCACTATGTAAACTTACCCCGGGCCAAGCTTAACAGCCTGGTCCATCAAATCTATCACTACTGGAAAAAACTCCCGGAAGAAGAAAAGCAAAAATATAATAGCAGAGCTGCCCTTGAGAAAGATCCCATGGCCGGCAATAATCTATTTTTCAAAGAAATTGTTGACAGCTGGGGTTTTGGCAAAGGAGGATTTGGTCGGGAAAAGTTTGGTGGCTATCATTTCCCACTTCATTTCTTCGGTTTTTCCACTGTTGCCTTTGGCCAGGGTGCCTTCGGCAGCCACTACCCGGCACCTCGCAGGATGGGGCTTGGTCTCCAGCCCTTTGGAGAGAGCCGCTTTGGCGGCCGGGTCAGGATTAACCGCCCGATCGGGGAATTTTGCTGTTGAACGGTCATTTGAGATTGTGTGAGCTTAAGGTATTTTGAAACTATGAGCTAAAGCCCCAGGTCAAAAGGGAGGTGAGGCTATGACCAACTATGTGATCAGATGTGAGAACTGCAGGCAGCAGAGCATCCTCGAGCTGCCGGAGCAATGCCAGGAAGAAGGCAACCTTCTCGCGGAGGGCATTTGCCCAATTTGTGGGGCCGAGGGGAAGGATCTTACTTTGATCGATAAGGTAGAGAATCTGCTGCCACCGCTGGAGCTGATAGCCAGGGCTATGTCCATGGGTTGATCTGGGATTTGAGTTTTAAGTTTTAGTTGAAGCAGTGATGTGGCGGAAGATGTAGATGCAGACATTAGGAGAGTAAAATTTATTTTCACTAAAAAAAGGAGATGATTTTAAATGGCAGTTGTAACGGGACCACTCTTTTCAATCGACGCTTCAGGACAGTTTGCCCGCTCAATGGTGTACGGTAAATGGAAGGGAATCAACACTTGTAAGTTCTTCGGCCAGCCCGGGGGAGATTCTACCGCCCGCCAGGACTTTGTCAGAAGTATTTTCAGCCTGGCTGTCAGCAAGTACCACCGACTTTCCGGCTATGATAAGGAAGCCTGGAACAGGAGGGCTGCCGGCACCCCGATGAGCGGCTATAACCTCTTCATGAAGCTTGTTATGGCCAACCTCACCGCCGGGGTTAACAGGTTCAATGTT